>CAWWCX010000150.1:0-8880 GCA_963935445.1 uncultured Roseibacillus sp. | reverse complement strand
CCGCTCCTGAGCCCGCTCCCGCTCCTGAGCCCGCTCCCGCTCCTGAGCCCGCTCCAATACCGTAAAACTAGTAGTATCTGCCAGACGAGGCCCCTTCACAGAAACCTCGCCTCTCACCACCGGAAGGGCGGGCGGCCTTCTTCCGGCGGGACACGGACAAGCAGAGAAGGCCTCTAGCGAGCAATGCGCAGGATGAGCCCCGGGCGGCCATGAAACACTTGTCTCCGGGGCCATGCGTAGCCCTGGCTCAGGGAACTCCTCAGGTCACCTACATATCCTCCCGGGGAGAGATAAACTCTGTAAGAGGGGTAGACAGCCCAGCCATGAGTCCTCGCCCTCCAAAATCGGCGGGCCGGACCATGGACTTGAGTTCTCCTTGATTCGCGCTCTCTCTCACGCAAAACCCAGGCGGGCTCCCAATCCCCCGCAGACCCTTTCTGAGGGGCCCCGTCCGGGAGGAGCGTCTTCACCGTCTTGACGACCTTCCCTTCGGCGCTATACCACGTCTCCTCTTCGACAACTTCAGCAGTAACCGCTGAGACAGAGACGAGAGCCGCGATACAGGTGGCAAGGTTCGCTTTCATGTCCATTGGACAGACTAGCAGACCTCCTATGCACCTGAAATGAAATCTTCCCGCCCCCCAGAGGCACACTGAGCCATGCCCAATGATCGCAAACCTCCCCGGAACTTCCGTCCGGAGCCCTTTTCCTACCACGAGATCGTTGAGCTGGAGATCGACTCCCTCTCAAACCTCGGACTAGGCGTGGGACGAATCGATGGGTGGGTTGTCTTCGTCCCCTTCTGCTTGCCGGGCGAACGGGTTCAGGCGCGGATCTGGAAAAACGAGGCCAGTTGTTCCCATGGCGACCTGGTCTCCGTCATCAACCCCAGTCCGGAGCGCCAGAAGCCCAGCTGCACTCTCTTCACAACCTGCGGTGGCTGCCAGTACCAGCACCTAGGCTATGAAGCCCAGCTCCGCTGGAAACGCCGACAGGTCAGCGAGCTCCTCGAGCATATGGCAGGTATCGAGCACCCGGTGGAGGAGCTCATTCCATCTCCCGAGGCGTGGCACTACCGCTCGAAGATCACCCCGCATTTTCAGAAGCCCCGACCCGGACAGGAGCTCAACATCGGGTTCCTGGCAGTCGGCTCGCGCAGCAAAATCGTCGACGTCCCCCACTGTCCGATTGCGATGGATTCACTCAATGAGGCTCTCCCGATGGAGCGTGAGCGCATACGCCAGGTCGCCGCTCAGGGAAAATACAGGAAGGGGGCCACCCTGCTCCTTCGCGCAACGGGACAGGGCGTTCATACCAATCCGCGGGAGGTCGTTCAGGAAAAGGTCGGAGACCTCAGCTTCCGATTCCTCGCCGGCGATTTTTTCCAGAACAACCCCTTCATCCTCCCCTCCTTTGTGGAGCATGTGGCGAATGAGGCTGCCGGAAAGAGCCGTTTTCTGGTGGATGCCTATTGCGGCTCCGGGCTCTTCGCACTCTCCCTTTCGAACAGGTTTGAACAGGTCGCCGGGGTCGAGGTCTCAGAATCCTCCGCCGACTGGGCACGCCAGAACGCGAAAGAAAACGCTCTCGCCAACGTCACGATTCTCACTGCCTCGGCGGAGCACGTTTTCGAGAAAGTAGAATTCCCTGCGATCGAGACCTCCGTGGTCATCGACCCTCCCCGCAAGGGATGCGGGCCCGAGTTCCTTGAACAACTTTTTGCCTACGGGCCCCGCAGGGTTGTCTACGTCTCCTGCAATCCTTCCACTCAGATCCGTGACCTGCAGGAGTTCACCTCCCACGGCTACTCCATACAGAAGATTCAACCCTTTGATCTCTTCCCCCAGACCAAGCACCTTGAGTGTGTGGCCACGCTGCAGCGGACAAACTCCTGAGCACACTCCTCACCCGGAGCATCGGCCCAGTCGTTCCTGCCAGAACAGTTTATAACGCGTCGCGCCCGGCCGATTCAGCGCCCCCGGGCCACCTTGAGCACGAACCCGTTCATCGCATCCTCGTGCTCGGCGATCTGTTCCGCCAGTCGAAGCTGCGTCCGGGCCCGGTCCAGGTTCTGGTTCTCCCGGTGCACCCGGAAGTATTGATCCCCGTTGAGATGATCCGTCAGGAAGCGCATTCCCAGCTCCACTGAAATGAGCCTTCCTGAAAAGGCCATGTGCGCGATTTCGGCGTCCTCAAGCACTCCCCCCGCCGATGAAAGGTACCCCTCCACGAGCGCCTCAAAGACCCCCATTCTCAACTGCACCTTTCCCAGGTCCCGCTCGTCTTCCGCAGCGGGATTCGTCGCCGTTCGCACAAGGTCTCCAAAATCATACAGGCTGAGTCCCGGCATGACCGTATCGAGGTCGATCACGCAAACCGCCTCATCGGTCTCCACGTCAAAGAGCACGTTGTTGATCTTGGTGTCGTTGTGAGTGATCCTGAGGGGGAGGAAGCCCTTCTCCTGAAGACTGAGCAGGCGGTCAACCACATCTTCGCTACGCCTCACAAACTCCAGTTCTCTGCTTACCTCCGCCACTCGCCCACAGACATCCTGCTCCACCGCTTCCATGAGGGCCTCGTATCGCTTCCGCGTGTGGTGAAAGTCGGGAATTGTCTCCACGATCTCGTCCGCCGGGAGATCACTCACGAGGTCCTGGAAAGCTCCAAAGGCATGCCCCGCCTCGAAGGCCTGTCGCGTATTCTCTACCACGTCGTAGGTTTGACAGCCTTCGAAGTAATTGTAACACCGCCAGATTCCACCTCCCTCACCGTGCCCATAGAAACGCCCGGTCTTGTGTGGGTAGAGATTCAGGGTTTGCCCCCCGAGATCGCGTTTCCTGCGAAGAACCTTCCAGTTGATATGGGAGGTTACGCATTCAACATTGCGCATCACCGCAAGGGGATCCTTGAAGACCTTTTCGTTGATGCGCTGAAGGATGTAGCGCCTGCAATCGCCATCCTCCAGACGATAGGTTGCCAGGTAAGTCGAGTTGATGTGGCCGCTCTCCACCTCCTCCCCCATGACATACTCCCCCTCGATCGCAAACTGATCTGCGATCCCGCGCACGAGCTCGGCGGTCTCCGATGAGAGTGGTTGGACAGACGTCTGGTTGGGCATCGGTCCGCAAGGCCTTACAAATTGACAGAGCCAACTCAACCCTTGAATAGCGAAAGGCAGGCCTTTTCAATGAGCGCGCCGTGGCGCTCAATCCAAATACCCCATTCCTCTCTACCGACCTTCCCAGGGACATGGACATCCTGAGGAAGGCCTTACGCGCCACTCTCGACGGAATTCCCAACGCGAGTGAGGCAGGCTCGGAGCAGCGTATCCTCAATCTCGCCTGCGGAAGAGCAGACGAAACCGGAATACTGGCTGACGTTTTCGGCGATCGGGCGGCACGCCTTGAAATCGTGGGTGCCGACATCCGCTCGGCTGAAATTGAAACCGCCCGCCAGCGGTGGCGAACCTCCAAGGATGACGACATCCAGACCCGCTTCCACGTCGAAGACGGCAAGCGCTTCCTTGCTTCCATGTCCGGCAGCGAGCGGTTCGATCTGACCTTCATGCGCCATCAGAATTATTGGAACGACCCCACCCTGTGGGGCCACATGTTCGATGGCGCCCTTCGGCAACTGAGCGATGACGGCCTGTTCGTCATTACCTCCTACTTTGACGTGGAGCACGAAATGGCCTGTCGCAAGCTCACCGCCCTCGGAGCTCACAAGGTAGCCGAGTACCGCAATCCACATTCCCGGGAGCTTTCCGATGCTCCTGGAAAATCGATCGACCGCCATATCGCGGTCTTCCGCCGTCCGTAAGAGTCACATCCGTGGTGGAACTGGCTCCGCAGCACCGGCAGGCGCCCCGCCCCCGAGTCACGCAGACAAGAAGAAGCCGACAAAGCGGCCAAACCCACAAGGCCACTTTGCCGGCTTCTTAAACCGTGCTGGTCGCGAGTTCTCGCCGGCGCGTTCAGTTCTGCTCGGCGATTCGCTGGGCCCACTCCTCGTTCTCCTCATCTGTCCGGCGGCGCATTCCGCTGCCGACTTGCTTGAGCAAGGCGATCAGGTAGGCGTTGAGAAAATACTCCTTGAGAAGCAATTCGCGGCTTTCTCTTTCTGTTGCTTGCTGACGGATCTTCATTCTAACAAATTTGGTTTGGTGTTGCTCGTTCGACGAGGGACCAACGCCTCTCATTCAAACTTTTGGTATTCAACATCCTCAATGAATACAGCGTCTCCGCAAAACAAACTTGTCTCTCAAAGCGGTTACAATAACTGCTCCGTGTTATAATGCCCTGACATCAGGGCCCTCGAAAAAAGGGTCCGTCCCCGATGGCAACCCGGTTACGTCGTCTCCATTCGGCCCACCACGACCTTCATTCCATCCTCCGCAAGGATTCTGATTTTCGCACCTTTCGCGATAAAGGAACCATCCGCTACCACATCCAGCTCCTGCCCCGAGAAGATTGCCTTGCCGGCCGGACGCAGGTCCGTCAGGGATTCGCCGGTCCAACCAACTCGCTCTTCCGCCTCCTGCCCAGCGGACCCGTGGCCCAGAGAAGCGCCCCCCGCCAGCGCCTTCTTGACGACAAACGCCCGGAACACGGGCGTGTCTGGAAGAAGTCGCATGAGAATAAGAATCAGAATGCAGCCGCCCATGAGACCCAACCCGAGGGTCAGGGCCGGGCCACGCAGAAGATCCACAAGGCTTCCGGCAAATTCCCCGCCTTTCCAGTCGTTCCAGTCTATCTTGTCCACGGGGCCCAACAGCAGGGCGGCCAGCATGCAGAGAGCCCCGAGGATTCCCGTGACTCCCGTCCCGGGAATAATCAAAATCTCCACCGCAAGAAGGATCAACCCGAGAATGAAGAGAGCCACCAGTTCATAGTTGGCCAGGTTGCCTGCCATGTAATTCCCAAAGAAGAACATCCCGAAGGCGAGGAGAGAGATTACTCCCCCGACCCCGAAACCCGGGGCCTTCAGCTCGGCGTAGGCCGCCGCCATCCCCACCAGGATCAGGACGAAGGACCAGCGGGAAACCCACCACGCAAAGTTCTCGAACGGCGTGGGCTCTGCCCGCACGATTGCCACACCCTCCATTCCTTCCAGTTCCACGATCTCCTCGATGCTCCCGACAATCCCCTTGGCCAGGAGGGGCACTCCGTCGCGCAGGGAGGCCGCTTCCGTGGCCGTCAAGGTGAGTAATTCTCCCGCCTTCACCACCACCGAGCCGAAGACTCGATCTCTCTCTTCCGGGATCATCATGGCGCGGATCAGTTCCGGATCGTAGCCCTTTCTTTCGGCCACGCTCCGGATCTGCGCCTCGAAGACACTATGCAGTTTCTTGCGCATCATGTCCTCGATCTCGGCTCCGCTTCCACTCACAAGGCCCGCAGCTCCGATCGTACCTTCCGGGCTCATGTAGATGCCGTCGGTTGCAACAGACATGAGCGCACCTGCACTGATCGCATTCTCATTTACGAAAGCATAGGATGGAATCTTGAGCCGGGTAATCTCGGACATGATCTCCTTCGTCTCATACGCATAGCCGCCCGGGGTATCGAGATCGAATACTACTGCCCTCGCCCCCTCCTCTTCCGCCCGCCGCAGCATGCGCCGCCAGAACTTGAAGCTCTGCTTGTTGACCAGGTCGTCCCGTCCCACCTTGAGCACGACCAGCTTGTCCTTGAAGCTCTCTTCCTCGAGCTTGCCGATAAACTCGTCGTCCTCTTGGTCCTCCTCCTTCCCGGCCTCCACTCCCGGGTCTACCGGCTTCGCCGCGTCCGGCAGGCTGATCCCCACCCCGGCAGCGGGAGAGGCGTCACCCTGCACGCGTTCCAACCCAGCCAGTCCGGCCTGCGACAGCATCTCGGTAATGTCCCGGGCCATTCCCCGGGCAAGAAGCGGCTTGCCCTCTGCCTGAGAGATCGCCTCTTCCGCAGTCAGGGTGAGGACGGAGTCCTTGGGCACGGATACAGCACCAAACTGACGCCCCTGCCCGGAGGAGACCATCATGGCCTCGATCAGGGGCAGATTGTGTCCGTGCTTCGCGGCTACCATGCGCACCTTGGCAAGCAGGAGGCTTTCCACACGCTTCCTCGTAACCTCATTGTCCGAATCTTCTCCCTGGCTCACACCTGCCCCACCGATCACCGAGTCCGGTGCCACGTAGATTTCGCCCGTCGCAATTGCTACCAAGGCGGCAGCCCCGAGAACTTCTCCCTCCACGAGGGAATACGTCGGCATATTCAGCTCCGTAAGTTGCTGCATGAGTCCCCGGGTCTCCTCGATGTATCCGCCCGGACCAGCCCCCTTGATATGGATGACCACCGCACGCGCCTTCTCCCTCTCGGCCTGTTCAAGAGCCTGTTTCCACGATGCAAACTTACGGAGGTCGCGCAACTGGCTGGTGGTCACGCCCAGCTCGACGACCTGACCCGCATACCCTGCGCCCCCGGCTGCCGGGGAGGACCCTTGCTCCTCTGCCGGAGGCGACACGGCCTCCTCCTCGGAGAAGCCGAGAACTGCCGCGCTCATCAAGGCCGCAACTCCAAAAACCACATGCTTCATGCCCTGAGTATAGACTGAATTCCACTGGTCTTGGCGAGAAAATCACATCTCTTCACATTCCTTCCGACTTGCTGAATTGGCAATGATCCGCAGTCGGCTATCCTGTGCCCCCCAAATGCCAAGAATCCCGGATCAAATCGTCGAACAGGTCCTTGCCGCGACCGACATATTCGACCTGATTTCATCCTATAACGTGGTGGATCTCAAGCGAGCGGGTGCCGACTGGAAGGGCCTCTGCCCATTCCACAACGAGAAGACGCCCTCTTTCAACGTCAGCCCCGGTCGACAGACCTACCGCTGCTTTGGCTGTGGCGAGGGAGGAAACGCAGTAGGATTCGTCATGGCCTACGAAAACCTGCCCTTTCCAGACGCCATCCGGAAGCTCGCCCAGCGTGCCAATATCACCATCGAGGAGGCGGACTACGACCCGGAGGAGGATCGCCGGCGGCGGCGCCTCACCCGCCTCAAGCTCCTCCACAATCAGGCGGCCCGCTGGATGCACCAGCTCCTTCTCGAGGATCCAGCCGCCGAGCACGCCCGCCGCTATCTCAAGTCACGGGGCTACGACCGCGAAATGGCCGCCCGGTGGACCGTCGGCTGGATGCCGCAAAACACCAGACTGTTCCTTGACTGGGCACGCGAGGCCAAATTCACCGGCAAGGAGCTTCTCGCCTCCGGAATCACAAAGCCTCAGGATGAAGACAACCTCAGTCGGGGCCTCTGGGTACGCTTCGGGGATCGGCTCATGTTCCCGATTCACAATCCGCAGGGCGACGTGATCGCGTTCAGTGGTCGCAAATTAAGGGAGGAACAAGGCGGCGGGAAGTACATCAACTCCCCTGAAACACCCATCTTCAAGAAAGCCAACGTCCTCTTCGGACTCCACCGGGCTATTCGCCATATGAAGGACTACGCCGTGGTCTGCGAGGGGCAGCTCGACGTCATTGCCTGCCATGAGGCGGGAGTGGAGAATGCCATCGCCACCCAGGGCACCGCAATAACGAGCGAGCATGCCCGCAGTCTCAAACGCTATGTATCCGGCAACAAGGTTGTCCTCTGCCTCGACGCTGATCCCGCCGGGCATGGAGCCGCGGTCAAGGGCTTCTCGGAAATGGCCGCCCAGGGGATGGACGTTCGCGTTGCAGTCATGCCACCCGGGGAAGACCCCGACTCCCTCGTCAAGTCGACCGGCCCCGATGCCTTTCGCTCCCTCCTTGATGAGGCCTCGGAATTCTTTGACTACCGACTACGCTTCCTCGCCCACGACAACGATCTCAATGACCCGGGCGCCAAGTCCCGTGCTGTTCACGAGCTCGCGCCCCTCCTGAACGCACTCACGGACAAGACCGCTCAGGAGGCCTCCATCAATTTTGTGGCCACCCGGCTCAGTCTCGGTGCGGAGGGCATCCGCCAGGCGATGGTCGAGGCGGCTCGACGCCCCACGAGGCGGAGAGCCCAGACTGAAGAGGTCAAGGTCGTGGAACCTACCCGAGTCGACCGCGAAATCGGCCTCCTTGCCGCTTTCGCCCTTCAGTCCCACGAGGTCCTCGACTTTCTCTGCGATCAAACCGAGCAACTGCTCCTCGGGACCGAGGGGCGGGAGGGTGAGAGCCTTCTCCACAGTATTTTGTCCGCGAGACCGGAAGTTCCCGAACCCGCCGCGATCAATACCTTCCTCCAGCGACAGTCACGCGAGGACCAGGGAGCCCTCCTCCTGCTCCTCAGCGATCCTCCCCCTGAAGAGCCTCTCGCTGCAGCCACAGAAATCCTCGGAAAACTGGCCGAGCAGGGAATCGTACGTCAGATCGATGCACTGAGCGCTCGCCTGCAACACCCGGGGCTGACAGATGCCGCGGCAGGCGAAATCATCCGGGAAATTACCGAGCTACAAAGAATACGGGCAGACGCCAAAAATTCTTGACCTCCCCCGAAACCTCGCGAAAAGTCCCGCTCGCTACCGGAGGCTAGTCCCCCGGCTTGCTATAATGGGAGAGTTGTATCCCGACCCCAGTTACTCCGAATAGGCCCCATGGCGAAAAAGAAAGTCGCGCCCAAGAAGTCCGCCAGAAAAGCAGCGAAGAAAAAAGCTGTCACCCCGGCCAGGAAAGCTGCCAAGAAGACTGTCAAAAAGAAGGCGGTTGCCGGAAAAAAGACTGTCACCAAGAAGGCTGCCAAGAAAAAGACCGTCCCCAAGAAGGCTGCCAAGAAAAAGCCCGGCCCCAAGAACGCTGCGAAGACCACGACCGGCAGCAAGAACACAGCGCGGACCCCGCCGGGGGGGACGAGGGCGGGGGGGGGGGCGGCGGG
>CAWWCX010000149.1:0-8886 GCA_963935445.1 uncultured Roseibacillus sp. | reverse complement strand
CTAGTACGGTCTCGTGGGCTCGGAGATGTGTATAAGAGACAGATCCCGAGCAGCACTTCGAGGCGGGCGGACATTGTTTCAATCTTCCTCGTGAAATAGCTGTGCGCCACCACCGAGGGCACGGCCACCACCATGCCGGCGATGGTGGTCCCGAGCGCGCGCGCAATCCCGGAACCGATTTTGGCGTTGTTCACGCCCGAGGTCAGGTCCTCGGTGTTTCCAAAGATAAGAACCAGTCCGCTGGCGGTTCCCAGCAGGCCAAGGAGCGGAGCGACCGTGATCACCACATCGAGCACGGACAGCCCGGTGTGCATGCGCACGACCTCCTCCTTGGCGCTGGCCTGCACCGCGTCCTGGGCCTCCGCCACCGGGCGGTCGGCGTGGTTCATGGCCACCTCACAGAGCCGCGCGAGGGTGGAGTCTCCCTCCCGGAATTCGCCCTCCAGCGAGGAGAGCCGCCCTTCCTCCAGGTGGGTCTCGATGAGCTCCACGTCTCCGGCCAGTCGTCCCGGGACGACGGCACGCCTCGTGAGGCTGAGCAGCTTGTAGAGAATGACCGCCAGCGCCACCAGCGAGCACACTGCGATCAGCAGCATGAAAAAACCGCCGTCGGTGAAGAACTTCCAGGTTTTCTCGAGGGCCTCCGGGAGCACCCCCGCAGCCAGAGTATGAGAGATCTCCCGCAACATGTTAGAAATTGAAATTGATCCGGAATTCAAGCTGCTCCCCTTCGAGCTCCTTGACCACGTCCGCAGGCATGGCCGGCAACCTCGGCTGCCGCACCGACTGCATGGTAAAGCCTTTCTGCATCTCGCTGGCGTGGAACACGTCGAGATAACGCAGGCCCGTCACCCGGCCCTTCCCGTCGACGTAAAACCGCAGGGTGAGAATCCCCGGGTGCAGGTGATCCCGGTGCACCACGCAGAGGCGCTGCCACTCTGTCTCGATCACCCGGTTCACCCGGGCCTTGTATCTCCCCACCGCGGTCGCCTCCACGTCGAAGGAGCTCTTGCCCCGCCGGCTGATCGTTCCTTCCACCCGCGTCTTCTTCGACTCGGTCCGGAATCCCCCTTCCTTTACCTGTTCCTTGACCGACTGCTCGCTCTCTCCTCCTTCTCCCTGCCGGGCCGTCGTGGCCTCGCGCTCATTGTCCTGCTCTTTGGGAAGCGTCTTCTCCTCCTCCGCGTTCCCCTCGGCAACGGGAACCTCCACCGTATTCCCGGACTCTAAAAGATCCTCCTTCGGCATCCCCTGCTCCGGAAGGGATTCAACCGGTTGAGGGGCCTCCTGCCCTTCCCCGGGCTCCTCAGCGGACGCCTCCGGGTCCCCCGCCACCTTCTGCTCCTCCACGTGTTCCGGGTCGGCCCTTCCCTCCTGCTCCCCCGGTGAGAAATCCGAGTCGAAAAGGTGACGCTCATTGCGCCGTGGCTCCTTCCCGTCCTGCGTCGGCAACCCGGGGCCTTCCTCCCGCACCGCGGCAAGCTCGCTGGCGGCCTGGGTGTTGCGCTCGCCGATGAGCACGGCGTCCTCGGGAGCCTGCTGCGATTCCTGCTCCGGACTCGTCCTTGCGAAGCCGGTGGGCTCCGGGAGAAGAGGCTCCCCCTTGTCGTCCGGTTCCAGCTCTTCCGGACTCTCCGGGACAGGTTCGGCGCGGTCTTCCTCGACTCCCAGCCCCTCCCGCATGGCCAGCAGCTCCGCGGCATTCAGTTCCACGAACATTTCCTCGGACGCTGGCAGGCCCGGCTTGGGTGCGCGCAGCTCCTTGCTCTCCTCCCTGGGCTCCTCTTCCCTGATGAGCAGGTCCACCACGGTCGATCCCACCATCGCCCCAAAGGCCACAAAATGCAGCATCATTGCGGATACCACCGCAATGAGCACCTTCTTCTCCCTCGCTGCCCCGGCCGAAACCACAACAGGGCCAGTCTCACCTCCCTTTTCCCGGCTGGCAACTACGGAACCGCCTTCCAGGCCTTCCAGCACTCCAGAAAACCACTCGCGAAGTCTTCCGGTCGCCTCTCGATCCACCGGCTCACCTCCTCCGGGGACATCCAGAGCCCCGCCTCCACCTCCGCACAGGGAAAACGGACAGGCCCCGTCTGGAGCGTCTCATAGAGATACACGAACTCCCAGCCCGTCCCCTCCGTGGCCGGTAATTTAGCGATCAGCTTGAGCTCTCCCCCCGTCTGGCCCGCTTCCTCCTCCAGTTCCCGCGCGGCGCAGGCCTCGTAGCCTTCGCCCGCGTCTAGGTGGCCCGCCGCGCTCGAATCCCAGCACCCCGGATGCATGTCCTTGAGGCGGGACCTCTTCTGCAGGAACAACTCCCCGCGCTTATTGAAGATAAATACGTGAACGGCCCGGTGAAGCAGGCCGCGCTCGTGGACCGTATCCCGCCGCTCCTGCCGCACCACCTCATTCTCCTCATTCACGACGTCGAATAGCTCGTCGCCCCGCTGCGGAATGTCGCTCAGGGGGTGGGGATCGTAGCGTCGGCAGAGTTCGACCCACTGTTCGAGGCTCAATTCTTCCGCCCGGGCAGTCTCCACCACGCCGAGGGCCTCCGCGACCGTCGCCCACCGGGGCTCCTCCGGCAGGGCCTTGCGCAACTGCTTACGGCGCTGGGCGAATCCCCGCCTCACCAACTCGTCGAAGAGGCGCCCGTCATAGACCGGCAGGTCTCCATCCCGGGGTTCGACCAGCATCACCGTCGAATCGATGGCCGGGCGGGGCAGAAACACCTCGGGACCGATCGTCTTGAGCGGGCGGCTCATCCACTCGCTCTGCATACGCAGGCTCAGCACCCCGTAGTTCTTGGTCCGCGGCCGGGCGAGAATCCGGTCGATCACTTCCTTCTGCAACATGAGGACCGCCCGCGAGACCGGGGACGGGCGCTGCAGGAAATTGCGCAGGATTGCCCCACCCGCCGAGTAGGGCAGGTTTCCCAGTAGTTTGACCGGCTGATCCCGGAAGAGCGGCCGCAGGTCAAATTGCGCCCCATCCGCGTGCACCACTTCCACCGAGGGCTCCCCCGCAAAACGCTCCTTGAGCCAACCTGCCAGCCGCCGGTCAAACTCAACGAGGAGGAGCCTCCGGACCCGGCCGACCAGCGCCTCACTCAGGGCGCCTGTTCCCGGCCCCACCTCCACCACGAAGTCTTCCTCCCCGGGGTCCAGCTGGTCCACAATCCAGCGAGCCGTGTTGGGATCCGTGAGAAAATTCTGTCCCAGCCGCTTGGAGGGGACGACACCCGCCTCTTCCAGGGCCTGCTTCACGCCGCGTTGACTCACGCGCCGAGTTACAGCTCCCCGCGAGGGAATGTCAAAAGTCGAAATTCCCGGGGTGGCTCCCGAATCGCCCTCGAGATCGCCGCTCGCCACCCTCCCGGCCACCCGCTACCCTGCGGCCGCTCCCCACGCATGGATTCCGAGCAAACACGCACTGCCACCGGCCATGACCCCGGCCACCTATCTCACTCTTCTCCGGATTCTCCTCGTCCCGGTCTTCGCCGTCCTCGCCATCTATTACGGCGTGAGCGTCGCTTCCGGGACTCCGTCGCCGGGCTACCACTGGTCCGCCGTCTCGGTCTTCGTGGTGGCCGCCCTCACCGATCTCGCGGACGGCATCATCGCCCGCCGCTACAATCAGCGCACTCCCCTCGGGGCCGTCCTCGACCCGATTGCCGACAAACTCCTCATTCTCACCGCCATCCTGATCCTCTCCATTGTTCCCTGGGGAGAGGCATGGGCCATCCCGATTTGGTTCGTCGGACTTGTCATCGTCCGCGATGCCGTCGTATGGGGCGGTATCGCCGTGCTGCGTTTCCTCGACTACCAGGTGCAGATCAGACCCCACTGGACCGGAAAGACCTGCACCGCGCTGTTGATGGTGACCGTGGCCTGGACCGGGCTCAAGATCATCCCGCTCAGCCCCCTCTACCCCACCACCGTGACTGCCATCTTTCTCGTCCTCGCCACCGTCGTCAGTATCCGGCAGGGCATTGATCAACTCCACGAAAACGACCGAACCCGCGCAAACGCTCATGGCCAATCCGATTCGTAAACCCGTGGTGGCCCTCGTTGGCCGCCCCAACGTCGGCAAGTCCGCGCTCTTCAACCGCCTCGCCGGTCGCACGATCTCCATCGTGCACGACCAGCCCGGCGTGACACGAGACCGCGTGAGCGCGCCCTGCTCCCTGACGGCGGTTCCCTGTGACCTCGTCGACACCGGGGGGATCGGATCACTCGACAACATCGACTTCTCCGAGGCGGTGAGCACGGAGGCCCAGATCGCGATGGATACCGCTGAGGTCATCCTCTTCATCGTCGATGCCCGCGAGGGGCTCACTCCCGTGGACCAGGCCATCGCCCAGCAACTCCGCAAGGCCGCGGCACACGTGTGCCTTGTCCTCAACAAGGCGGACCATGAGGAACTCGATCATGTGGCCGGGGACTTCGCTCCCCTCGGACTGGGGGGCGGCCTTCCCGTCTCGGCCGCCCACGGACGCAACTTCAAGGCTCTCCTCGCCGAACTCGACGAGCGCCTCCAACCCTTCGCCGAGTCTTCCCGGGAAGCCGAGGAAGCAGCCCGCGTCACCGGCCTCAAGATCGCGGTCATCGGCAAACCGAATGCCGGGAAATCCTCTCTCGTGAACGCCATCCTGGACGATGAGCGCACCATCGTCTCGGAGGTTGCGGGCACCACCCGCGACTCCGTGGACATCCCCTACGACCGGGCTGGCGAGCGGCACACCCTCATCGACACCGCCGGCCTGCGCCAGCGCTCGCGCATGGACAGCTCGGTGGAGGTCTTCTCCGCCATGAGGGCCGAGCGTTCGATCCGGCGGGCCGACCTCTGCCTGCTCGTCGTCGATCTCTCCGCCGGGATTTCCGCCCAGGACCGCAAGATCGCCCGCCTCGTCCAGAAGGAGCAGAAACCCTGTCTCATCATCGCCAACAAGTGGGACCTCTATCACCCGGACGCCCCCAGGGGGGCCCGCATGGAAGAGGCCGAGGAAGAGATCCGGACCCAGCTCTTCTTCCTGCACTACGCGCCCTTCATCTGCGTCTCGGCCCGGGAACGGCAGGAACTCGACCGCATCTTCGGGGCCATCCGCAGGGTGCGCGAGGGCGCCCGCGAAATCATGGGCACCGGCGAACTGAACCGCGTGATGGCCGACGCCCTCCACCGCAATCCTCCCCCGGCCAGCAAGCGCCACCGCAAGCGGCTCAAGATCCTCTACGCCACCGCCGCCGTCAACGAGCGCTACGCCGCCATCCCCGTCCCTCGCTATATTCTCTTCGTCAACGACAAGCGACTCCTCTCCGACAGCTACCAGTCCTACCTGGAAAACACCCTGCGCAAGGAGAACCGCTCCCTCGGCCTCCCCATCAATTTCTCCGTCCGTTCGCGCCGCAAGCCACCGGCGAGCAGCTAGGGCCCGCCCCGGGGGTGCTCGCATATTCCCCTCTGCGCCCGAAGGTTGGTCGTTGATGAATCACCGATCGCCCTTCATTGTCCCCGCATGCCTCTTCTCGAAGTCCGCAATCTCACGACTCGCTTCCACACCCGGACCGGGGTCGTGCACGCCGTGGAGGATGTCTCCTTTTCCCTCGAGGCCGGCCAGACAATCGGAATCGTGGGAGAGTCCGGCTCGGGAAAGAGTGTGACCTGCTACTCGCTGCTTGGCCTCGTTCCCCAGCCTCCCGGCCGGATTCACTCCGGTCAGGCGCTCTTTGATGGTGTCGACCTCCTCCAATGTTCCGGCTCGGACCTGCGCGGAATCCGCGGCAAGAGAATCTCAATGATCTTCCAGGATCCGATGACCTCCCTCAACCCCTACCTCAGGATCTCCACCCAGCTCATCGAGCCGCTTGAGATCCATGAGGGCCTGCGGGGACCGAAGGCGCTCAACCGCGCGATCGAGGCTCTCGAGGAAGTCGGGATTCCGGATGCCTCCCAGCGCATTCATGCCTACCCTCACGAATTCTCCGGCGGGATGCGGCAGCGGGTCATGATTGCCATGGCGCTCATTACCCGTCCCGAGGTCCTGATCGCGGACGAACCCACCACGGCCCTCGATGTCACGGTGCAGAAGCAGGTCCTCGATCTCCTGCGTGAACGGCAGAAGGCCCTCGGACTCTCCATCATCCTCATCACTCACGACCTCGCTGTCGTTTCCGAAACCTGTGACGTGGTCAACGTGATGTATGCCGGCCGCATCGTGGAGCAGGCGAAGGCTGATGAACTCTTCCGCAACCCCCTGCACGCCTACACCCGCGCCCTGCTCAGGAGCATTCCTGCCACCCATGAGCGCGGCGAAGCGCTCTACACCATTCCCGGCATGCCGCCCAACCTCTCCCGAACCCCCGACTACTGCGCCTTCGGGCCCCGCAATACAATCGGCAACGCCAGCAAGTGCCTGACCGACCGATGCCCGGAGCTCACCGAAATCTCGGACGGTCACTACGTGCAGGACTGCCCCGGTTGCCTCGAAGCCTAGTCGCGCAGGCAGCGGTCCCCTCCTCAGCTACACCTCGATTTCCTCGCCTCCCACGTGGAACCCGATCTTTCGTTTCTTCTCGGGCTCCACGCGCTGGGTGTAGCAGAGCACCTGGAAGCCAGCCTGGTGGGAGATGAACATGCAGGGTTCCCCGTCCAGCAAACCATCAACAACGACGCTTGAGTGCCCGTCTTCCCCGATGGAGCGCACCTCGATCGCATGACCGTTCGACAGGATCGCGAGGATCACCGGCTGCTCATCCTCGGCGAGGTGTTCCCGCCATTTCTGCACCCGGTGCGCAAGGCGCTTCACGAATTCTCCCGCTGACTCGAAGCGGTGCTGCTGCTCGGCCGGCATGTGGGCCAGGATCTCCCCGATGTCAGGCATCCCCGTTGCCCCGGGGAGGCTCAGGTAGGGCTGCCGCAATGGATTCCCGCCCGCAGGCTCGGGACCGGGGGAGTTCTCGCTCATCGTCCTGCGTTGCCGTGCTTCTCAATCAGGGCGTAGGCGTTGTGATTGTGGATCGACTCAAAATTCTCCGCCTCCACCCGGTACCATGTGATTGCTTCATGGGCATCAGACCGGAGAGCCACATTCCGCACGAGGTCCTCTACGAACACAGGATGATCAAAGGCCCGTTCGGTCACCTCCTTTTCGTCGGGCCGCTTCAGAAGGCTGTAGAGCTCGGAACTCGCTGACTGCTCCACCAGGTCGAGCGCATCCTCAATCCAGACGGGATTCTCAAAGCGAATCGAGTAGGTCACCACGCCCCTCTGGTTGTGGGCCCCACGCTCACTGATCGCCTTTGAACAGGGACACAGGGTGGTTACCGGCACCATGACGGTCAGGACAAAGTCAACCTCCCCTCCCTTTTCCGCTTCCACCTCGAAGCGTACTTCGTAATCCAGCAGTCCTTCCTTCCCGCTCACCGGGGCGGCCTTGGAGCGGAAGAAGGGGAACTCGAACTCCACGTGAGCCCGCCGGGCATCGAGTCGGCCCAGCAACTCCTGCGGAAGCGCAGCCATGCTGCGCACATCGAGACAGCCTCCATGTGAATTGAGCACCTCCACGAAGCGGCTCATGTGCGTCCCCTTGTCATGGTGGGGCAGGTCCACCGCGAGGGCCACCGTGGCCACCGTGCGTTGAACCTCCCCGCTCTTCTCGCGCACTGCCACGGGAAAGCGCAGCGACTTCACCCCCACCCGGTCGATCGGAATATTCCGCTCGTCCTGCTCGCTCTGCGTGTCGCTCAGCTCCTCCATATCGCCCATGGGTCCCCTGGGGGCCTACCCGCTCGAACCCAGGCTCCAGACCAGCCGGGCACTCAATCTCGCCTGCCGTTTCTACGGCAACAGGCTCACCGCCCGGGCCCGCTTGATCTCGCGGGTGATCTTGCGGTGCATTTTCGCCGACACCCCTGTCACTCGACGGGGAAGAATCTTACCCGTTTCGGTGGTAAACTTGGCAAGGACCTCCGGGTTCTGGTAGCTGATGCGCCCCATCTCGAGATCGAGACGCTTGCGCGTCATCTGCTTGTTCGCCTTCCGAAAGGCTATCCGGCGCTCCTTGGTCTTTGGTTCGCTCATGATCGATCGTTAGCGGAGTTCGCGATGCAGCGTCCGGCGCTTGAGGTAAAAATTGAACTTCACCTTCTCCAGGCGACCCGGTGTCCGAAGGCTCTTCTTGTTGCGGGTCGTCACGTAGCGGGAAGGCTGCTTGCCCTCCGCCTTCGCTTCGGTGCACTCTAGGATGATGATGTCGCGCGGCATGACTTGCGAAAAGGGCGGAAAACCTAGCCGATCAGACTCATCCGTCAAGAGAAACTGCTGACCCGCTGGCAGCCCCGGCGCCGAACCCAACCGCATCCGAACTCCTGAATTTTCGGTGCGGATTCTCCTGCTCCCACTGCGACTGACATTCCACCGTCAGGCGGGCAAACGGAATAGCCTCAAGCCGCGCTTGCGGGATCTTTTTCCCGGAAATCTCACAAATCCCGTAAATCCCAGCCTCAATACGCTCCAGTGCGGCTTGGATCTCTTCCAGAGCATCCTGCTCCTTGGAGAGGAGATTCAGGGCGAAATCGCGGTCGTAGGCATCACTCCCGGCATCCCCCTGGTGCATCCCACTCCCCGAAGCCTCGCTTCCGGAGGGGCCATTGCGCAACGTCTCCTGCTGCACACCATACATCGCGTCCATCAGCTCATCCTTCAAATCAAGCAGACGCTGCCGCTGCTTCTTGACGAAAATGGTGAGCTTCACAGGCTTTCTCGGGGCCACCTTCTTCGCGGGAGCCTTCTTCGCTACCTTTTTCTTCGCAGCCATCTTCTCCTCCTTTTTAGACGGAGCCATCTAGGCCGCAGACTAAGAGTTCGACATATTAGAAGGAGGAT
>CAWWCX010000148.1:0-8902 GCA_963935445.1 uncultured Roseibacillus sp. | reverse complement strand
GCGATGGTTGGCACCGGTGGAATCAGCGAGTTTCATCTCAAGGCTTACCAGAAGTGTGGCTACGAGGTGGTGGCCTTTGCGAGCCGGACGCGCAGCAAGGCGGAAGACAAACGGGATCAATTCTTTCCGGAGGCCGAGGTCTACGATGATCATCACCCGATCCTGGAGCGTGATGATATCGAGGTGGTGGACATCACGCCACACCCCGCAGATCGCCTTCCGATCGTCAGGGAAGCGCTGCGGGCCGGGAAGCATGTCCTGAGCCAGAAGCCCTTCGTGCTCGACCTCGCTGAGGGAGAGGAACTCGTGAAGCTAGCCGAGGAGATGGGAGTTTGCCTGGCCGTCAACCAGAACGGACGGTGGGCCCCTCACTTTTCCTACCTGCGCAATGCGGTTGCGAATGGGGTGATCGGGCGGGTGACCTCCCTCGACTTCAACCTGCAGTGGGACCAGACCTGGATCAAGGGGACATCTGAGTTTGAGAGCATTCACCATCTCATCCTCTTTGACTTCGCGGTGCACTGGTTTGACATCACCACGCAGATCATGGCGGGACAGGAGCCGGTCCGGGTGCTGGCCTCAGCGGTGCGCTACGAGGAGCAGGTTTACCAGCCCCCCGCCCTGGCCTCGGCCATCGTGGAATATCCCGGGGCCCAGGTGCGGCTCTCCTTCAATGCTCACACCACCCTCGGGGAGGAGGATGTTACCACCGTGGTGGGGACGAAGGGAACTCTGCGCACGCGTGGTCCGGGCCTCAACGAGCAGCCGGCGATGGAAGTATTCCTCGAGGATGGTCAGTGCAGGGTGCCGCTGGAGAGTTGCTGGTTCGATGCCGGGTTTGAGGGGACGATGGGCGAGCTGCTCTGCGCTATTGAAGACGGCCGCGAACCGAACAACAGTGCAAGGAGCAACCTGAAGTCGCTGGAACTCTGCTTTGCGGCTCTTGCTTCCGCCGATACCGGCCAACCGGTGAATGTTGGATCGGTGCGGACGGTCTCAACCGGGCCGTCGTAGCAGTTCCTACTTCTCTCCGAAGGCCTTCGTTTCCTTGTCGAGCAGTGCGGGGTCGTGGTCTCCCTCGTAGACCACGAGCCGGTAGCGGTAGACCTTGCTGGTGCCCATTGGGATCCTGATGTCTCCTTTCCGGCTGAGAGCCGGGCCGATTCCGAACTGCCCGTCGATTCGCCACAGGGTGGGGTAGTTCTCGTTCCCGGGGTGATCGATGATGGCAATGCGCCCCATGTTCTCCAAGCCCGCGACCTGCATTCCGAGGTCCACCCACTTGGCAGGTTTTCCCTCCCCGGCCTGGTTTTTCAAGCCCTCGCTATTAATGCACCCGGCCGGGATTCCCCGTTTCCACGGCATCCGCAGGAAGAGTCCTCCGTAGGCGTATTTTCCAATCGTGACGTCGGCCCTGGCAGTGCCCTTCCATTCGAGATCGAGGGTGTAGTAAGCGCCGTGGTCCATGAGGCTCCAGCGTTGTTCGTCCCGGAGGATGACCTCTCCCTTCGCGTTCAGCAGATCACTGGTGCTGCCGACAGTGGGGGGGTGATCCTCCCCGGCCACTACGTGATGGAAGAGCTTCGTGCCGGACCAGAATTTCTTGTTGTAGTTGTGGAAGTAGTCGCGTCCGTTGATTCGGGTAGGGCCCCAGTACAGGCCGGTCTGGTGCCGATGATGGCCGGGAGAAAACTGGGTAAGGAGCGCCTTGCCGTCAGGGCTACGGAGGGGGTGGAGGTAGGGGCGTCCGTGAGATTCCGTCGAGAGAAAGCGCGCGAGAGCCGGGGACTCCGTGCCCCGGACGAAATCGAGACAACTGTTCTCTTTCTTCAGGACTTGAATGGCGGGTTCCGCGGCCAGCCAGGTGGCGGCCAGGGACCAGACGGTAAGGATAATGCGTGTCCTCATTGTGAACAAGTGCTTAGGACACGCGGGACGCAGTGGCCATTTCTTTTTCGGGAGGTGGATTTGTTTTCGCGGTATGAGGTGATAGGTCTTGCCTTTGGGGTAGCGACGCGGACCATAGGCTGACCGGGACAGGTTCCGGTTGCTGGAACAAAACACATCGTTGATCATGGCTCGTTATCTTCTCTCCTCACTCCTGGGTTGCTCACTTCTGCTGTCAGGAGTCACGCTGTCAGGTTGCGGTTCCAAGGAACACGAGTCCCCGGAGGCGGTTTTCGAGGCTGCCAAGTCAGCACTGGCCGACGAGGATATGGAGGGGTTCATGAACTGCCTCACTCCGGAATCACAGGACCTCTTCTCGGGAATGCTGGTGATGCTCGGTACCATGATGAAGGGGTTTGCAGCATTAGCTGGAGATGATCCCGATGCCCTGCAGTCCGTTTCGAAGATAGAGAAGGTGTTGGAGACGCATGGATTGTCGGAGGATGTGATGGGGATGATGGAGAGCGCTGACGAGTCCGATCCCGCTGCCGCAATGCAGAAGCTGGTCGAGCCGATCAAGGACAAGGCTGCCTTTGTGGGGGATATGTTCGAGATTTTCAACGAGATGGATGATAGCAAGAGGCCTTCGCCAGGGGACCAGTTCAAGGGGGCGCTCAAGGACATCAAGATTGACGGAGACTCTGCCAGCGCCGTGTTGGAAGACGGGGGAAAATCGGAGCCGGTGCAATTCAGGAAAGTCGAGGGAAGCTGGCTGATTCACCTGGACCCGGCGGAACTAGGCGGGTTCCCCGGGAGCTGAGATCGCGTTCAGCGCGTCCGGCTTTCCGCTTGGCACTCACCGAAGCAGCTGCGAGCCTCCGCCGGATGGATCTGAAGTGCAGGTGCCCCCATTGTGGAACGAAGATCAGGTATCAGCTGGAGCTCTCGAGCACGTTGGCGAATTGTCCCGGGTGCAAGGCGCAGTTCCAGCTGCCGGATGCTCCGGTGGGCGTTGCGGGGGTGACGGGTGGCCCAAGGGCAGCGGCGTTTCCTCCAGCCGGGGCGTATCAGGGCGTTGTTCCCCCGGCGCGCGGGGGGCTGAGGCGGGCGCTTTTTGATCCCATGGATTCGCAGCCGGCGGCGATGGAGGGAATGGGGAAGGAAGGGACGCTCACCTGGGGGTTCCTGTTCTGTGTGGCTTTTCCGATCGTAGGGTGGATTGCCTTTTGGCGGGGGGCAAATGTGGTTGGGGGAATCCTGGCCGGCTTCCTGGGCGGAGGTGCGGGCATCGGGAAACCCAAGTTCATGGAACATGTCGAGGTAGTCACCGAGTTGGTCGTGATTGTGGCCATTCTCTTTGGGGTGCTTTTCCTTCTTAATGGGCTTCGCGGACGCAAGACGCCGTTGTGCGGAATCCTGTTCACCACCGGACTGGTGCTCCTGCCAATCCTCCTGCTCTTCCTTTATCTGGTTGCGCTCTCCTTTCTCAGGGTCAAGTCCGCCGATGCCCTCGAGGTCATTGGCTACATCACGACTTTCCTCACCCTGCTTGCGGTCAGCAGTCTCTTTCTTCTCACCCTTGCAGCCCTCACGAGCGTGATCGGCTTTAGCCGGAAGGCGGGATTCTGGCTGACGCCTGCCGTTCTCATGGTAACCTTTGTGCTCTTCTCCTGGGTGAGCAAGTTGACAGGAGAAATCGGGAAGATGGGCGACAAGGAGAAGGGAGGCTTCCGCACACCGCAGAGTGAAACAGTGGCTCAGTGGAACGCGGCCGGATTACTCCTTCGCGGACAGGCCCTGACCAGGTGAATGAAGACGTCCGTTGCCCGGGAACCCGGGGCGGACCTGTGAATCCGGGATGAGGGTGGTCTCGAGCAGCGGGACGCCGCTTCCGTTTGAGATTTTGCTGACCTGCTCTCTTTCTCAGTGCGTCCGGCAGGGAGATCTCGACCGGAAACGCGCTTCCGGGTTGGGAGGGAACACATTTCCAGGAAGGGGTCCGGGTACGGAGGTCACTGGATCTTGTGACTGTCCGGGAAAGGTAAAGTCCAATTCGTGGTTTGACCGCCCGGGCCTTTTCCTGTGCCTTGGACCAGCACAACCCTGATTCAGTATGATTTTGACCAAGATCCGTTTACGTTCTCGCGCAGCAATTTGTGGCGTAGTCTCCCTGTCCTGTCTTGCGGCCGCTCCCGCCAAGGTGACGGTCTCCAAGGTCTTTGGTGACCACATGGTCCTTCAGCAGGAGGCTCCAATCCGTATCTGGGGAACAGCGGAACCCGGGGAGCAGGTTATCGTAGGCATTCCCGGCGGAGGCAATGCGCTCGCCAAGGCCAGTGAGCAGGGCAAGTGGACGGTGGAGCTGCCAGCCATGAAGGCGGATGGCAAGGCTCATACCCTGACTGTGCAGGGTGCCAAGAAGGACGACAAGATTACCCTCAAGGATGTGCTCATCGGGGAAGTCTGGATCTGTTCAGGGCAATCAAACATGGAGTGGAGCGTTCGCCAGTCCATGAATGCGGACAGGGAAATTGGCGGGGCCAAGCATCCGCAGATTCGTCTCTTTAATGTGCCGGGGCATGTGCGTAGTCCGGAGCCCCTCGACGACCCCCGGGGCCAGTGGCAGGTCTGCTCGCCTCAGACAATTTCGGGGTTCACGGCTGTGGGATACAGCTTCGGCAGGGAACTGCAGAAGAACCTGAAGGTTCCCATCGGCCTCGTAGGAACGAACTGGGGTGGCACGCGGATTGAACCGTGGACCCCCCCGGTGGGATTCCGCTCTGTTCCCAGCCTGAAGGATTATGTTGAAAACCTTGCTGCCATCGATGCGGCGCGGAAAAGCGGAGGCAACCGTCCCAGGCCCAAGGGCGGAGCAGTTGAAATCTACAATGGCATGGTGGCTCCGCTGGTTCCTCTCAGTGTGCGGGGAGCGATCTGGTACCAAGGAGAGTCCAATGCGGGAGACGGCCTGCGATACGAATATCTCAAGGAAGCCCTTGTTAAGGGGTGGCGCTCGGTTTTCCAGAACGAGAAACTGTCATTTTACTGGGTGCAGCTGGCCAACTTCCAGGGGCCGAACGCAAATCCGGCCGGCGGTGGCTGGGGGCCGGTGCGCGAGGGACAACGGCGTGCCCTCCGGGTTCCTCGAACTGGAATGGCGGTCATCATCGATATCGGCGAGGCCAGGGACATCCACCCCCGTAACAAGCAGGACGTCGGGAAGAGATTGGCTCTCTGGGCCCTTGCCAAGGATTACGGGAAGGAGATCGTCTACTCCGGTCCGCTCTACAAGGGCATGGAGAAGGAAGGTGACAAGATCCGAGTCAGCTTCGATCACGTCGGATCGGGACTCATCATGGGTCACAAGGAAGGTCTCCAACCTGTGATGGAAGTGGGTGGATCCAAGCTCACGCACTTCGCGATCCAGGCGGCTGACGACCAGTGGCACTGGGCCAATGCTGCGATTGATGGGAAAACGGTGGTGGTCTGGAAGGACGGAATCTCTGATCCCAAACATGTGCGCTTCGGCTACGAGTCCAATCCGGCAACCATCAATCTGTATAACAAGGAAGGGATTCCAGCGTCTCCCTTCACCACCGAGGAGTAGCCCGTCGCATTCCCGGTCGTCGGGTTGAACTTGCGGACATGAAGACGATCTCTGAACGAGTCTTCTGCTTCCTGCTCTCGCTGTGGATGTTGCCACTGGACAGGGTGGAGGCTGCGGAACGCCCCAATATCATTCTTATCTTCGTCGACGATCTCGGCTACGGCGATCTCTCCTGCTACGGGAATGAGAAGATCAAGACGCCGCACCTCGATCGCCTGGCGAGGGAGGGGCAGCGCTGGACAGGCTTTTACTCGTCCGGGTCGACCTGTGTGCCGAGCCGTACCGGCCTCATGAGTGGTCGTCACCCCGGCCTGCTGGGGACGGAGAGGCTCCCGGCCTCCCGGCAGAGCCTCATGCCCGCGATGTTGAAGCGCCGGGGCTATTCCACTGCGATCCTGGGCAAGTGGCACCTTGCGGGTTACCCGAAGGACTTTTCCAAGTCGCCGATGCATCCGCTGGAGTGCGGATTCGACTATCACTTCGGGACACCCGGAAGCAACGATGTGCCTGCGCCCCCGGGGAAGCGGCAGACCCGGGAAGTCTTCGATACTTGCGACAAGTTCACATTTCCCGTTCCACTGATCCGCGGGCGGGAGACGATCGAGTTTCCGGCCAACCAGGAACTCCTCACCAGACGCTACTCCGAGGAGGCCGTGAAGTGGATTGAGAAGAGCACGGACGGGCCGTTTTTCCTCTACCTCGCCCACAACATGCCGCACGCACCCATCTTTGCCTCGCCGGAGTTTCAGGAGCGGAGCGCCGGGGGGCGTTACGGGGATGTGATTGAGGAAATCGACTGGTCCGTTGGGCAGGTGATGGAGGCGGTCAGGAAGGCCGGTCTGGATGAGAAGACTCTCATCGTGTTCACCAGTGACAACGGGCCTTGGACGATGTTTGGGCCGCATGGAGGGACGGCCAAGCCGCTGCGCGGGGAGAAGGGAACGACCTGGGAAGGAGGCCTGCGCGTGCCGGGAATTTTCCGCTGGCCGGGCAAGATCAAGCCGGGCGTGGTCGACGGAATGGCTGCCAACCTGGACCTCTATGCGACATTTGCGAAGCTGGCGGGTGCGAAGGACCTGCCCAGCGACAGGCCGGGGTGGAAGTCGCGCGACCTGAGCGGCGTGCTTCTGCGGGGTGAGAAGAGCCCGCGGACACAGTGGCTGTATGGGAGGTCCGCGTTCCGCTCGGGGAAGTACAAGATTCATCTCACGAGCAAGGAGCGGTCGTCCAATCCTGACACCCGGCAACGTGAAACGGTCACGAAATACGACCCCCCCATGCTGGTTGACCTCGAGAAGGATCTGGGTGAAACGACCGACCTTGGGCAGAAACACCCTGAGGTGGTGGCGCGGCTCCTGAAGGAGATGAAGGAGTTCCGGGGGCAGTAACGGGCTGTCCGGTCCCAGGGGATGGGCACTGCCGGCGGGAGCCTTTTGAAAGAGTCCGGTCGCGGGGCTGCGGATCAATGCCAACCACAGGAATTGTCTGTTTCCGGGGGCGTGAGGACCTAGGGTAATGGCATGAAATACCTGCGACTTGGATGGGTGGTCTTTTTGCTGGCGTCATCTCCCCTGCCCGCGGCCGAGGACCTGAACTGGCACGCCGCTGGGAAGGGGGGCGCAGTTGCGGCGGAGGATCCCAAGGCGGTGGCCGCCGGAATTGAGATGCTCGAGAAGGGAGGCAATGCGGTGGATGCCGCGGTGGCCACGATGATCGTGGCGAGTATCATGGACTATGGGATGTTCTGCATCGGCGCGGAAGTGCCCTTCATGATCTACGATGCGCAGAAGAGGCAGGTGAAAACCATGTCGGGGCTGGGACGTGCGCCGCTCAGCAGGGACGACATCAAGTGGTATTACGAGAATGCCATTCCTGCCGGTGGAGGAATCAAGGCCGTGCCGGTCCCTGGAGCGGTGGGGCTCTTTTTTGATTCGCTCGCAGTTTATGGAACGATGGACTTTGCGACGGTGGCAGCGCCGGCCCTGCGCATTCTCGACGAGAGAGGGCAGGACTGGCATGATGAACTGGCAGGGACGTTCCGGAGACTCATCGACGCGGAGCGGGCGCAGGCTGGAACACGGGTAGAGAAGCTCCAGTCCGCGCGGGCGCGCTTCTACTCCGGTGACATAGCGGAGGAGCTGGTTGCCTACTACCGCAACGCCGGGGGCTTTCTGACCAGGGAGGACCTGGCAGCGCACAAGACACTGATCGAGGATCCGGTCATGGTGGAGTATCGCGGCTTTGAGGTCTACAAATGTGGAACGTGGACCCAGGGGCCGTATCTTTGCCAGACGCTGCAGATCCTGGAGGGCTTTGACCTCAGGAAAATGGAGCATCTCTCTGCGGACTATATCCACGTTCTGGCCGAGGCTCTGAAACTCGGGCTGGCCGACCGTGATTACTTTTATGGCGACCCCGAATTCGTTGATGTGCCCATGGAACCCCTGCTGTCGCAGGGTTATGGAGATCTGCGGCGAACGCTGATTGACCCGGAGAGCGCTTCCATGGAAGTCCGCCCGGGTGATCCGCTGCGGATGAAGGCACTCAACGACAATCCGGGGCGTTACCGGCCAGGCCCCGGAGGAACCACCACGTGCGTGGTGGCGGACAAGTGGGGGAATTTCGTCTCCGCCACACCCAGCGGCAACGCGCCGTATAATATCTGCGAATCTCTGGGAATTGCCCACGGGAACCGCTTGCGCAGCTTGAACACCACTCCCGGTCATCCCAATCGTATCGAGGCAGGCAAACGTCCTCGCATCACCTTGACCCCCACTCTCGTCCTGAAGGATGGGGCGCCGGTGATCGCGATCAGTGTGGCGGGGGGTGACCTGCAGGACCAGACCACGCTTAACTGCCTGCTCAACTTCATTGAGTTCGGGATGCTTCCCAGGGAGGCAGTATCGTCCGCGCGCTTCAGTACCCGTCATCATGAGAATTCTTTCAACCCGGCGAGGGAGCGGGAGATCGCCGGGCTGGGGCGCCTGACCCTGCAGAACACCATCCCGGAGACCGTGAAGGCAAATCTGGTGGAGCGTGGTCACCAGGTGGCCACGACGGGCGGAGCGATTGCCTCTCCGGTCATGCTTTATCACGATCGGGAAACCGGCATGCTGCATGTGGCGGGTGATCCTCGGGCGGGCAGGCATGCGGCAGTTCTGGAGCCGGCCAAGTAGGAGAACAGCCTGTCCTGAGACCTGGTCTTTCGACTTGTTCCGCTGGGTGGGGAGCGGGCAGTATCACTGCCGAGATGCTCTTGCGCCTGGTGCGGACATTATTTGTTCTCTGGGGAGTGTGGGGAGGGGTTCCCGCGGGGGCTCAGGACCACTCTGGTCGTCAGCTTGCGGCCCGACCGAACATTATCCCTGTCTCTTATACACATCTCCGAGCCCACGAGACCGTACTAGA
>CAWWCX010000147.1:0-8912 GCA_963935445.1 uncultured Roseibacillus sp. | reverse complement strand
CAGTTCCCCTGATCTCGCTGAGCGTGGCCCAGTTCGTCCCGTCGGTGGTCGTTTCCACCTGGTAATAGTAGCCGTCCCTCGACGGCCAGGAAAGGCGGGTGAACTCGTTGCCATGGGGAGAGCCGCCGATTGTGAGAGGAGGTGGGGGGGGAGGCTCTTCATCGCGGAAGCCATAGTCGAGACCCGAATGAGCAATGGTTTCCCAGCGATAGAGCGGTTGTCCGGTCACGGTTCTGACATGAACGGCCCCCACGAGGGAGAGGGTGAGTTCACTGTTTGCCTCCGAGTCATAGTTTCCGGTAAAGATGGATCCCGCATCGCCGACGAGAACACCCGTGGCGGTGCGGAGCCTGATGTTACCGGGATCCGGCGTCCCTTCCTGGACGAGAAAGTCAAAGCTTACCTGGCCGAAGGAATCAAGGACTTCGCCGTCGTAGTTGGTCGCATCACGCTTCCATTGTTGCCGGGGAGGATCGGGCGCATTGGGATCCTGTTCGAGTTTCAGCCCGGCAGCATCCACCAGAAGCCTGCTCCGGGTAAAGATCCGATCCGGAGCACTGAATCCGGTGTTCCCAGATACATTCCAGGCTACGGTCACGATCAGGTCGGTGCCGGTGGCAATCCCTTCTGCGTTGACCACGATATTGTCCACGTATTCAACGAGGGATTGCGCCGCTGAGTTAAACTGGTTGAGTGCGCTGGAAGTTGCCGCCGAAGTCCTGTGCGAAATGGTCGCCATGGTAGCCTCGATGTTCGCGAGGGCATACGCGGCATTTGCGGGGGGAGGCAGTTGACTGAGATCCGGCGAGCGGGCTTCCATCTCGAGCAGCTCTTCAGCCAGCGAGGTCGTTCCGCCGGAGAGAAACTGGGCATTTGCCTGAACCTCGCCATTCTCAAGGCCCGTGGCCCGGGAAGCCGCTGGGCAGACAAGCATGAACGCAAGAATGCGAGCAAGCAGGGGAATGGAGGGTGAGGGGATGGGGCTCAAGGAGATGAGAGGGAGGAGAGAGCAAAATGGAAGCTTTTGAGCAAGTGTCAAAGGATCAATACCCTGCTTGTGCCGGAGGCGGATGCGTACAGATCTCGGCGGCAGGAAAACTGGGCCGCCATGTCCGGTCTGCGGGGGGGCAGCCAGCGGCCCCGGATCTGCATCAGAAATGCTGGCCCAACGACTGTCGGACATCCTGCTCGAAGCGCTGGATGTAGGCGGTGGTGAACTCGACGGGGTCCAGTCCGGGATCCCGGACCAGGGGGGAGAGGTCCATTGCAAACCAAAGCTGATCGGCGCTGTCCACCGAATGAGAATCAAAGAAGGTGGCATTTGCGAGACGGCGCCCGTGGACCGCGAGGTCATAACGCTTTCCGCCCGCAATCTGCGAATCGAAGATTCCACCGAGGGCTGCGGCGAGGTTGGGGCGCCGGCTCACGTCGAGCACGGTCTTGTCCTCGTCGAGCATCCAGTCCAGCCCCCGCCACACTTCACAGCCCAGGACCTGTTTGGGGCGTGCCTCGGAGGGGAGGGTACGGAGGGCTTTGAGGACTGCTGCGGTGACGGCCACATGAGTAGTGTGCTTGTCCGCAAGGTTGTGGGTGTAGACGACCTCGGGCCGGGTGGCTTCCAGAATGAGGACGAGGTCCTCTACCAGCGAGCGCTGGGAGGGGTCCCTGATGGACTTGCTGGGATAGTCGAGCTGGATCATGGCAGCAAACTCGCCCACTGCCGCGGCCTGTTCCTGTTCGCGTCGCCGCACGCCGCACATCTCATCGTCGGAGTAATCCCGGTAAGGGCCTGTGCGGGAGCTGCCGGCTCCATTCGTGCAGGTCACTCCGGAGAACCACCTGTCCTCCTGCCGGTAGCAGGCTTCGATTCCATGAAACGCCATGAATTCGAGGTCGTCCTGGTGAGCTCCGATTCCGAGGTGGGTTGTTCTGGGCAGCGCGGTTTCAAGGAGCTGCCCGTCAGGGACGGAAGAGGTGGCGCTGGGATTGGCGAAGTTCATCGGGATTCTGGGAGGGCCGGGAGACTGGCAGCCGCCACGGCCTGACCGTGGCGTTTCATGTGTTCGTCCGGAGTGCTCATCCTGATCCGGTCACCCAGATCCGGGAACTCATCCTGGAGGACCTTTGAAGCTTTTTCGAGAATGAGTTCGCCGCCCTCGCCGGAAGTAACCCGTCCCAGAATCAGGAGGTTCTCTATTTCGTAGAACTCGGCATAATGGGCGATCGTGTAGCCGAAGCAGATGCCGATGGTCTCGTAGACCAGCCGGGCACCCTCGTGGCCTTCGGCCATGGCCTTCTGCACCTCAACGAGCTGATCCGGAAAGGGCATGCTGCCAAAGTCAAGGCCGGCTGCGGGAGCCAGGCGGGCCACGCCCTGCTGGGAAAAGTACTGCACGCCGCAACCGATGTCTCCGGACCATTCATCGGCGGGCGCATCCTCGCGATAATCGACCGGGGCGAAGGCGAGCTCATTGAGCCAGGGAGTAATGCCCCCGTCTGGGGTGCAGTAGCCGGCAGCCAGTGAAGTTCCCATCGAGATGCCGAGGACGGCATGGGCATTCATGCTCATGGAGCCGGCGAGGGCAGTTACCTCCCCATCATTGATGACGACGAAAGGAATTCCGCCCCATTCCCTCTGGAGATTGGTGAAGATGGGCCGCACCTCTGAGTCGAAGATTGCAGGGTCCCTTATGCCGCGGAAGAGGGATGCCGCCCGCACTTCGCTGTTCAGATAGATTCCGGCCGCGGAGCCGCCGATCGCATCCACGCGTGGCAGGTGGGAGGCAGCACGCTGCAGGGTCTCCCGGATTCCGGACAGGTGGTAGGCTGGATCAGACTGGAAGTAGGGGTCCCAGGGAATCTCCTCGGAAAATACCACCTCGCCATCAATAAGCGCGGCCGCCTTGCGGTCGGAGCCGCCGAGGTCGAATCCGATTCTGCAGCCGTCCAGGTTGCGGCCGAGGGTCATGCTCGCTTCGGAGGCGGGGGGCAGTTCTTCAGCAAGGCAGGCAGTGATGGAAATTGGGTCATCAAAAATTTTCCGGCCGACCATGTCCCGGTCAAAGGCCCGGGCTCCATCCTCGCAATAGATTTCAGAGAGAAGGGAGGCCACCTCCTCATTGCCGGCGACATGGACTGCGCTGCCTCCCTTCATCCAGAGAAGGAACTTGAGGGTCCGTTCGACATAGCGCCGGTTGAGTTCGATGTTCTGGGAGTGGTGAGGGAGGATGCGCAGGCGGTGATGGAAGGTCGTTCCGTCCTTGCGGCTCAGAGCGAGATGCAGCTCATGACTCCCGGGGTCCTTGTCCACAAGTTTCCGATACGCGGCGTTCCAAAGAGCGGCAGGCCGGAAGCCCGCGTCAAGAGGTGGAAGATGCCGGGGGGTGGAGAGGTGCATCGGAGTGAGCTGGAAGAGTTCCCGGAATACTTGGGTGGTCCCTGAGTGGCAAGTCGTGAATGGGGTGGGCGGATTCGCGAGTGGGTGTGGTGCGAGCGTGTCATGCAAAGCGGAATGCCGTTCCCGTGCCTCAGGCCTGCTGCTGGGCGGGGTGCCTCGGACTACCAGCGGGATACGTTTTCTGCCCCGGGGTGTGGACAGCGCCATGCCGAGCGAGCCTCGATCGCACGGTTCTTCGCAATTGGGGCGTTGTCCCTGTCCGGGGCCCGAAAGCCGAGATGCTCCCGGAGGCGGCCCCGGGTTAAAACCGGGCAGCAGGCTGGTTACTCTATATTCTGAACCTGTTCGCGGATCTTTTCGAGCTCTGTTTTGGAATTCACGACTGCCTGAGCGAGGGTTGCATCGTTGGCCTTGGATCCAATCGTGTTGAACTCACGGTTGATCTCCTGGCAGAGGAAATCCATGGATCTTCCCACGACTCCGGAACTGTTCATGTAGGCGTGAAACTTTCTGAAATGCGAGCGCAGGCGGGTGATCTCTTCCGTGATGTCGCAGCGATCGGCGAAGAGGGCTACTTCTTTCAGGACGCGCTCGTCTCCGGCGTCCAGGTCGAGTTCCGCATCGCGGAGGCGCCGCAGCAGGTTTTCCCGGTGATTGGCGATCACGGCAGGAGCGTGCTCCTCGATCTCATTGGTGAGCGCCTCGAGATGAGCCAGGATTCGCTCGAGCTCAGCCTTCAGGTCGGCGCCTTCCTCTGCGCGCATCTGGACGAGTCCGTCGAGAGCCTCGTCGAGGGCTGGCTTCATGGCCCCCCAGACCTCCTCGACCTTGTAATCCTCCTCGAAGAGGAAGACGTCGGGAGCCCTGAGGTAGTCACTGGCGCCGGGCGTGATTTCCTGGTCGAGTTCCCTGGACATGTCGAGGAAGGCTGCCTTGAGGGCGCGGGCCTTCGCGACGTTGACACGGACTCCACTGCCCGCGCCCCCTGGATGCTCGAGAGTGACGTTGATGTTGACCCGCCCGCGCGTGACCCGGCCGAGCACGTGTTTACGCAGGCGCGCTTCCAGCTCGGCAAGGTCACGCGGCATGAAAAAATGCACTTCTCCCTGCTTGCGGTTGACCGAGGAGGCCTCCACCCGGATCACCACATGCGCCGCAGCGTGCGTGCCGCGGCCAAATCCAGTCATGCTGTGCATGTTGGATTACTAGCTCCGTGTCTGACTAGTGGCGAGAGAGAAACACGACCGGAGGAGCGAGCTTCCCGTCGCAGGGAGTCGGTGCGTCCGGGGACAGAGCCTGTCTGTGCCCGCGGAAATCTGGGCGAGGGACCGGCGTTCGCCCGGCAAGTTGCGTTTCCTTTTAATCTGCGTTGTCCTCGGTCCCCGGGCCGAGCAAATCCGGGCGGTTTTCCCGGGTCCGCTCAAGAGCACGGGTCTGTTTCCATTTCTCGATCTCGGCGTGGTGCCCCGAAAGGAGAATGTCGGGGACCTCGAGACCTCGGAAACTGGCCGGCTTGGTGTAGGCAGGGGCTTCGAGGAGGTTTGGGTCGGAGAACGATTCATCCTCCGGCGAGCGCTCATCACCAAGTGCCCCGGGAAGGAGGCGAACGACGGCGTCGCAGATGACGGCGCTGGCCAGGGCGCCATTGGTCAGAACATAGTCTCCGATGCTGATTTCCTCGTCGACCAGCTCGTCGATCACGCGGTGATCGACACCCTCGTAGTGACCGCAGAGAAAGAGAAGGTGCGGACAGGTGGACAGGCGTCTTGCTTCGGACTGCACGAAAGGCTTGCCCTGGGGAGTGGAGAGAAGGACGCGTGTGGACTCCTGCCGGAGGTCCTCAACCGCAGCGAACAGCGGTTCGGGCTTGAGCAGCATCCCCGGGCCACCCCCGCAGAGGTAGTCGTCAGTCTTTCGGTGCTTTCCCCGGGCCCACGCGCGGAGATCGTGGGCATGAATCTCGACGATCCCGGCGGCCTGGGCCCGTTTGAGGATGCTCTCATTCAGGGGCGCGAGGGCGATTTCGGGGAAAAGGGTGACAATATCAATGCGCATGAGGGGGAAGAATGCCCGATGAGGCCGAAATTCGGGAAGGAACGCAATTGTCAGCGCACATTTGACGTAGGGGAAGCCTGATTCTATTAGGAATGCACGCTATGAGAGCATATCCCCTCCAGATTTCCCTCGCCGTGGCCTTCGTCCTGACGGCCCAAGCGGATGAACCGGCAGCGCAGGAAGGCCGCCTCCTCTCCTCGACCCGGCAGGTAACCTTCGCCGGGAAGCGGGCGGGCGAGGGCTATTTCAGTGCGGACGGGAGCAAAATGATCTTCCAGAGCGAGCGGGAGGAGGGCAATCCGTTCTTCCAGATCTACCTTCTCGACCTCGAGACGGGAGATACGGAACGGATCTCTCCCGGTCACGGAAAGACAACCTGTGCCTGGATCCATCCCGATGGCAGGAAGGTCATGTTTGCCTCCACTCACAGCGATCCCGATGCCCGCAGGAAGCAGGAAGAGGAGTTGAAGCGACGCTCGGAGGGAAAGGAGAAGCGCTACTCCTGGGACTACGACGCCTTCTACGACATTTACGAGTATGACCTTGAGACAAGGAAATACCGCAACCTCACCAAGGCTCCGGGCTATGATGCGGAGGGAGCCTACTCTCCGGATGGGAAGAAGGTGGTCTTCGGGTCCAACCGGCTCGGCTACTCTGCGGCGGACAAGCTCAGCGAGAAGGACCTTGAGTGGTTCAAGCTCAATCCCTCCTTCCTGATGGATATCTTCATCATGGATGTCGACGGCTCCAATCTCAAGCAGCTGACATCCGAGCCTGGCTACGATGGAGGACCATTCTTCAATGCCGACGGCTCGAAAATCTGCTGGCGGCGCTTCAATCGGGAGGGAGATCAGGCGGAGGTCTACACCATGAATGTGGATGGGAGTGACCAGAAGCAGCTTACCGCCCTCGGAGCCATGTCGTGGGCTCCCTACTTCCACCCCAGTGGGGAATATCTCGTGTTTGGTACGAACTTGAACGGCTTTGCGAATTTTGAACTCTACCTCGTTGATGCGGAGGGGACGAAGGAGCCGGTGCGGGTAACCTGGACCGATGGGTTTGACGGGCTTCCCGCCTTTTCCCCCGACGGCAAACGGCTGTCCTGGACCAGCAAGCGTTCGGGAGGCAGTGGATCGCAGATCTTTCTGGCGGACTGGAACCATGGCGCGGCCCTCGAGCTTCTTGCGGCGGCTCCGGCGCGGGGGGCGGGCTCCGCGGAAAAGAAGGAGGGGGAAGATCCGGACTTGTCGTCAGAAGCTCTCGCGGGGCTGGCGGCCACCACCGACAGAGTGACTGAGGACGACCTGCGCCATCATATCGAATACCTCGCTGGCCCCGAACTGGAGGGACGGATGACCGGGACTCCCGGGGAGCAGAAAGCGACAGCCTACGTGGCCCGCGCCTACGAGGAGTTCGGGCTGAGGCCTTTCCTCAACGAAAGCTATTTTCATCCCTTCGAGTTCACCGCCGGGGTCGACCTGGGAGAGAAGAATTCCCTCTCCGTTCATGTCGGGGAAGAGAAGCTGAACCTCTCGGTCAACGAGGACTGGCGCCCCCTGTCGTTTTCTCAACTGGGCGAGATCGAGGCGGAGGAGATCGTTTTTGCCGGATACGGAATCGAGATTCCGAAGGGGCAGGTGGATGGGGATGGTTCCAAGACGGAAATGTACTCCAGTTACTATCACCTCTCGGTGAAGGACAAGTGGGTGCTCGTCCTGCGTTTCATGCCCGAGAATGTGGGCCCGGAACGACGCCGGCAGTTCGCCCGGTATTCCAGCATGCGCTACAAGGCGATGACCGCACGGCAGAAGGGTGCGAAAGGAGTGATTTTCGTGGCGGGGCCCAGGAGTGAAGTCCGGGGCGAGCTGGTAGGGCTGAGCTATGACGCCTCGATGGCGGATTCGGGCATCGCCGCCATCTCAGTGTCCAAGGAGATTGGCGACAAACTTGTGGCGGCGGCCGGAGAGGATCTCAAGAAGATCCAGACCACCCTCGACAAGGGTGAAATGATGATGGGCTTCAAGATTCCCAAGGCGGCCCTCAAGGCCCGTATCGACATCGTGCAACAGAAGCGCATGGGACGCAGCGTGGTGGGGCGGCTTGCCTCGGCTGATCCTGCAGCCAGTAAACGTCCCGCAATCATCCTGGGTGCCCATGTTGATCACCTGGGTGCCCATGGTGGGGGTTCCCGGGCCACCGGGAAGGATGCGAGCAAGATTCACTACGGTGCCGATGACAATGCCTCCGGGGTCGCTGCCCTGCTTGAGATTGCCCAGTATCTCTCGAGTCAGCAGAAGGAAGGCAAACTCAAGCTCAAGCGTGACGTGGTCTTCGCGGCGTGGTCGGGAGAAGAGATTGGACTGATAGGCTCTTCCCGTTTCGTGCAGGAGGTCGCCCTCGAGCTCAAGGGCGACGCAGACGCCAAGCTGGGTGATGTTTTTGCAGCCAACCTGAACATGGACATGGTGGGACGTCTCGATCAGTCTCTCGTGCTCCAGGGCACGGGATCGAGTTCGATCTGGCCCAGGGTCATCGAACAGCGGAATGCCCCGGTAGGGTTGCCTATCAAGACCCAGAGCGATGCCTACCTCCCCACCGATGCGACGTCCTTCTACTTACGGGAGGTTCCCATCCTCAATGCCTTCACGGGTGCCCACGATGACTATCACACCCCGAGGGACACAGCGGACAAGATCAACTACCCCGGCACTGAGCGGGTGACGCGGTTCATGGCCCTCGTAGCGCGGGGGTTGGCTTCGGCGGACGAGGCTCCTGACTACGTCAAGGTAGAGCGGCCTGAGGGACAGGGAAGAAGGGCCAATCTGAGGGCCTACCTGGGCACGGTTCCCGACTACTCGCAGGGCGACGTGGTGGGTGTGAAGCTGTCTGGGGCCACCAAGGGTGGCCCTGCAGACAAAGCCGGTATCAAGGGCGGGGATGTGGTCATCAACGTCGCGGGCAAGGAGGTGAAGAACATCTATGACTACACCTATGTCCTCGAAGCTCTCAAGGTTGGTGAGAGCGTGGCGATCACGGTCCGGCGCAAGGGCAAGAAGCTCACCCTGAATGTGGTTCCCGGTTCCCGGCAGTGATGTTTCATTAAGGTCTCCAAATCTATTTGGACTGATTTGGCTCCAAGGTCTCCTTATTTCTGGGAGTCTAGGATTACGTGCAAATACATGGTTTTTGGCTCCTTCTCCCGGGAGTGTTTTTGGGATTTTTCGCCACCGCGCAATGTCCTCCTGTTCCAGATCAGACTGGTTTTCATGCATCTAGGCGCTGGTTGGGCCGCGCTGCTTTTTGTGAGGAGATGCAAATGGAAAGGAAGAAAACATAGAAAGGGATACAAGATATTAACAAAGAATATCAGGAATCCTTAATCTAACTTCTTAATATCTTATTGGCTGCTGTCAGATCTGTCTCTTATACACATCTCCGAGCCCACGAGACCGTACTAGAT
>CAWWCX010000146.1:0-8916 GCA_963935445.1 uncultured Roseibacillus sp. | reverse complement strand
ATCTAGTACGGTCTCGTGGGCTCGGAGATGTGTATAAGAGACAGGACCGGACCCGGGCGTAGTCTCTGTGCATGGCCTGCAAGTGCCACAGTTCCCCACTCAGGATCCACATCGCCTCCGCCCTGGCGCTGCTGATTTGGTGTCCTGGCACCGGAACCGCAACTTACCGCAATTTCAACCTCCCCTGTCTCGCTCCCCTCCTCCAGCAGGTCAACCCCGAGGCCCCCCCTACCGTCAACCTGGCCTTTTTGCGCGGCCCATGGCGGGCGCCCATCCGCCGCACCGATATCGGCACCGTCCACTTCCCCATCACAACCGCCGCCCCGGCAGCCCAGAGCTGGTTCAACCAGGGCGTGGCCTGCCTCCACGGACAGGCCCACGCAGAGGCCGAGCGCGCCTTCCGCCAGGCTCTTCTCCTGGACCCCTCCAACCCCATGATCTTCTGGGGGCTGTCCGTTGCCAATGAGCAACGTCCCGGGCGAGCGGTTCTCTTTGCGGATAACGCCCTCCGCCGCATCAACAACGCCACCACCGACCGGGAACATCTCTGGGTCAGAAGCCTTTCCAACTTCTACGGCCTCGACCGGAATGACGCGGCCGCTTCCCTCTCAGAAACGGCATCCAGCCGGGATCCGGACCCCGCGCGTCATCGGCGACGCATCCGGGACCTCGAACAACTGGCCCTTGCCTACCCTGATGATCTCGAGGCGAAAGCCTTTCTGCTTCGCCAACTTGTCTTCGATCTGCATCGCTCCGGCATTGAACTCACCAGCCACCTCGCCGTGGACCGCCTCGCTGAGGAAATCGCCCGCCTTGCACCCAGCCATCCCTCTGCCCATTACCGGATCTTCCTCTGGCTGAATGAACAGCCCGCTCAGTCCCTCACCCATGCGCGCTCCAGTTCCGGCATCGCACCCGGTCTTGCTGATTCATGGCGGTTCGCTGCCGAGGGATGGAGAGCAGGCGGCCGCCCCCATGAGGCAATCACCCTCCTGCAATGCGCGCTTCGCAGTCACCACCGCGAGATGCTCGATCATCTGCTCATGCCTGATGCCGTTGAGAGTCTCGGTTCAAACTACGCGGCCCTCGGAGAAACCCTCATCTCGATGGGCCGACTGGAGGAAGCGTGCACACTGGCAGACTCCCTCCTTCGCCTGCCCCGCAGCCTGACCGGAACCGGCCTTACGGCAAACGCCTCTGAGCTCCTCATCCTGGGACGCCGGTTGCACGCCCAGGCAGCCCTTGAGGCCGGGAGGAACGAGGCTGTCTCAGCATTCTTCCGCCCGGACGTCCGTTTCGCCCCGTCGACCGGATCTCCACGGGAAATAGCCCAGTCGCACTACTGGATGGGCCTCGCACTCTGTGCTCTCGAGCGAACAAATGAAGCTCTCCCTCTCGAGCACTCCCTTGAAAAAGCCGCCCGGACCCATGCGGATGATCCGTTTATCACAGAACGGTTCCTGGGCCTTCGTTACTTTCGACGCCTCTGCGTCAGGGAAGATCCGGGTAAGCTTCTTGCACCGCCCCACCTGCCTGCCCGAATGCATGCCCGCGCCTGGCAGGCGCTCGGCAGGAAAGAGACTGCGGGACAAGTGGCACGGGATCAACTGACACAGAGCCCCGGGGCACTGTTTGCAACCGCCCTCTATTGCTCCACCAGCTTTGAAGCAGGAAACCATGTTGCAGCCGCCAGGGCTTTTGACCGCACCTTCCGCCAGAATGTCCTGCGGGCCGACCGCGAGCTCCAAGCCTTCCCCACCCTCGACAAGGTGGCTTCGGCCCTGAGCCTCCCAAGACGTTGGACCCTGCCTCCCGGCAATCTTGAGCCAACCGACGTCCCGGGAGAGGCTGGAACGCTGGGACCGGCCTCCTGGTCCCCTCCCCGGGCCCCCGGCTGGCGACTTCCCAATCACGCCGGCCGTCCGGTTAGCCTCTCAGACTTCAGGGGCCAGGCCGTCCTGATACAGTTTTTCCTCGGGGTAAGCTGCCCCTACTGCCTCAAGCAGCTCGAAACCTTCCGGACCTCCCTCGAGGACTATCGCAAGGCCGGCATAGAAATGATCGCCATCAGCAGTGACCCGGTGGCAACCCTCGCCCGTCGTCTTGGAAACGCCGAGGAAAAGACCGCGGAAGCGCGGAGAACATTCCCTTTCACCATTCTTGCCGATCCGGGACTTGGCACCTTCCGGAGCTATCATGTCTTTGACGACTTTGAAGGCGGTCCCATGCATGGCACCATTCTCATCGGTCCGGAGGGCCGGATCCTTTGGAGCAACACCGGCCACGAACCGTTCACCCACGCTGAGGGTCTCCTCTCAGAAGCGACCCGCCTCCTTCACACCCAACAATCCAAACCCCAGACCCCGCCTCGCCGTGATCCCCCACTACGGTAGTTTCGCTCCCGGAGACAAGCCTTTACCCGCCGCGGCTGTAACGCCCCCGGGCGACTGCGCGTCTACCTGCAATAGGAACCAAGCTCCGGGCGGAGCATGCACCAAACCCTCCCCTCACAGAAACCTGTGAACCCCCTCCAGAAAATTCTGCCGGAGATGCCCCTGGTCAAGATGCCTTTCCCCTTCCCGTCACGCCCCGGCCTCGCCGTATTCCTGTTCGCATTCCTCCTTCCCCTGCAGATCCGCGGCCAGACCGTCGTTCTGGATTCTGACGGCGATGGTCTTCTGGATGCATGGGAACTTCAGCATTTCGGAGCCCTCAATCACCCCGAGGGAGCTCCTCATCTCGATCCCGACGGAGACACCTGTCCTAATCTCAAGGAGAGCCGGGATGGCACAGACCCAAACGACCGGGCGGACTTCCTGCAGATGGCCGGAACGATCCTGAAGCCGGGGGAAATGGTCATCAGCTGGAACACCCGCCTTGGCAAGCGATACCAGATAGAAATCTCGAACGACCTCCGCACCTGGAGGCCGGTGCGCAACGGAGCCGGCACCACTCCTCTCAACTGGTTCGGAACGGGCGGACAGCTCACCGTCGATTTTTCAGATCCCGACGCGCCCGTCATCCGCGGTGGAGTGACGCGGGAGGTCTGGCACCACGGCAATCGGAACGGGTCAATCGCAGCCCTGCGACGACATATCAGGCCCGACCCCGGCGCCGCAGAAACTCCCGCGGATGGAATCGAATGGCGCGCCAGCCTGAAGGGGCCGAGCAACTATGGCGATCATTACGGGACGCGATGGCGTGGATTCATCGTTCCGGAGCACACCGGGGTTCACAACTTCTATATCGCGGGCCGGCATCAGTGCGAGTTCTGGATCGATACCAGTGGCAACCCGGAGGACGGCGCTGGTCTCCAGCGGCGCTGCTGGCTCCACAACCCGGATCTCACCGAGGAAGAAGACTGGGATTACCTCGCCTCACACGGTGTCAGCGACACCCAGAAGTCCATCGATCTCAGACTCACAGCCGGCCGGCGATATTACTTCGAAATCTACCACAGCCACAACGCTCAGTGGGATCATCTCGCGGTTGGATGGGAACTCGATAACAGCGGACGTATTTCCGTTGTGCCGGGAAACTGCCTTGAACCCTACGGGGATTTCTTATCGGGGCAGGATTACTCCGACAACAACGTCCCCGCCCTTCTCGATTCCGGTGAACGAAAGTTCGTTCGCGTGTCCACCTTCGGCCCCCTGAGCCCACTTGCCCTCGATGCCGACGGCGATCGCGTCACAGACGACATCGAGAACATCCTCGACGGCTACCAGTTCTTTCGACCGCAGAGCGCGCGCCCCGGATCGCCCGACGGGGAATCCCTCACCCGGGCGGGCCAGGCCTCTCCTCCCGACGACCTCATCACCGTTGAAGTCTCCGATGATACTGGCCGGGAAAACAACGGAACCAGTGCGGACGGAATACCCCGATCCAAGAACGTGGCACGAATCCTACTCAAGCGGAGCGGTTCACTCGCTCCCCAGAACATCATCTTCTCCCTTAACGGGCCTGCCGATCCACGCAGCAAGGGCACTCCCGGAAAGAATGACTACGTCCTGGAACTGCCAAATGGCACTCCGTTGACCCGGGACCTCCTGAGCGGTTCATACATCGCCACACTCCCATTCGGCGGCACCGAGGTCGCTGTCGAGATCAGGCCACTTCCCGACGAAGTGGTCGAATATCCAGAGGAATTGAACCTCGTTCTCTCCCCTTCCGGCGGGAACTACGCCGTAGGCAATCCCTCCCGGGGCACCGCCGACCTGGTGGACGCGCGCGATGACCCGGAATTCAACAAGTACTACATTGGAAGCTTCTCCCGGGACCCTGCCGCCAGCATGCCCACGAGCGCAACCGGATCCACCCTCCTCGTCCTGAATGGCAGCAATACGGTAGCCACCATCAACGACTACTTTGAGAACCTCAGCTCAAGCCAGACCAATACCCACGTCCACAAGGCTTCCCTCGCCGGGATCACCTACACGTCGGGCCCCGTGGTGGAATCAATCACGCAAGACGGCACCGAGAACGGCATTCCACTCCTCGGGCCCGTCAGTAACTATACCTACCGCATCGAACCCCGCGGGGCCTTCTCCGTACAGGACATCATTGACTCCCTCGAGTATGACAACCCGAAGCAGGGGGCTCCACCCGGCACAACACCGCTCTACAATAATAAGCACACCGTCAACAATGGTGGCGGGGAGATCTGGGCGATCTACCAGCGGAGGCCGGCCTCGGAGCTCTCCCCGGAGGAAGGAGGCCGGATTCCACCCGCTCCACCGGTCGAGCCAATCGATCCTGATGCGGAGCAGGACAAACTCCGACGGGAAGTCACCCGCTTCCTGACCCAGGCCACATTCGGTCCAACCGAGGCGGACATCGAGGAGCTTCTCTTCGAAGTGATCCAGAACCACGGTGGAGACCGTATCGCGGCATATGATGCCTGGCTTACAGAACAATGGGCCCTTCCCCAGACACTCGTCAGGGACCTTGCCCATGCCATGGACATGCAGGAGTTCACCTGGCGCGGCTATTTTGATTCAGAACGCAACAGCGCAGCCTCTCCTCCCCCGGTTGCACCCGGAAACTGGCCCAGCTGGCCGTCCCAGGACATCTCCCGGTTCGACTCTCTCGACTCCTCGACCTGGCAGGTCCCTGATGCGGACTTCCCCATGACCGGGGCCCAGGAGAATGCCCTCGACAATATTCTCGGGAGCCCGTCACACCAGAATAGACGGCGCGCCCAGTGGACCATCATGGCAAACGCCCGGGACCAGCTGCGGCAAAGGGTAGGATTCGCCCTCTCGGAAATCACGGTTATCTCCGAGAGCGTCGCCCAGCTCCGCTCCCACCACATCGGAATGGCCCGGTGGGCAGACATGCTGGCCGAAAATGCAGACGACCACTTCCGGGAACTCATCGAGGATGTCAGCTACTCCCCGGTCATGGGCAAGTACCTGAGCCACCTGCAGAACAGCAGCGAGACGTCCTCCGGAGTCCCACCGGATGAAAACTACGCCCGGGAAATCATGCAACTGTTCACGATCGGTCTCTTCGAGCTCTGGGACGATGGCTTCGTCAAGCTGGACCCCGTTCGTTTCAACCTTATTCCGACCTATGACAACAACGACATCAGGGAACTCGCCCGAGTCATGACCGGCATGAGCTGGAGCACCAACAGCGCACTTCATACAAACTGGGACAGCCCCAGCCTCAATCGCAGTAACCCTCCCCTGGGCTGGTACGACGACTCTGCCGGAAACAGCTGGTATTCGTCACGCTACAACTATCCGATGGCCTTCTATGCCGACCGGCATGACAAGGGCAGCAAAACCATCGTCGGAGGCGTGGTCATCAGCAACAACGGGACTGCGGACGGACGTTATCGGAACGAGGGCGACAAGGACCTGCGCGACGTCCACAACCTGCTGGCGGGCACCCAGCTCAACACCAGCACCAAGTCCTTCGCTCCGACATGGTCAAGTGATCCCAGAGTGAATCATCAGACTACCCCGGTGTTCATTTCCTATCGCCTGATCCAGCGCCTCGTGACCAGCAATCCCTCCGGCCCCTACCTCTACCGCGTGAGCAGGGCATGGCGCGAAACCAACGGACAACTGGATAAGGTCGTGCGCGCGATCCTGCTCGACCCCGAGGCGCGCAACCTGAACCTCTCCGAGCAAAATCCCGAGTATGGCCGCAAGAAGGAGCCCATCATCGCCTGGATCCAAGCCTTGCGGGCGGTGGGCGGGCGGTCGCGAATCACCTTTGACGGAAGCGTGATCCCGGGCGACCCCATCCGTCTTCCCCTCCAGGACTACGTCGGCACCCTGAATCCGACCAGTTCCGGCGACCTCCGGAACTTCGACTACTCCGCAAGTGCGGCGGCCAGCTTCGAGGGCATGGTGAGCTACGGACCCGACGGCCGCATGATAGCGGTCGGACCGGGGACGTTCGCCCGCCTGCCCGGGACTTCCTACCGTATCCAGAACCTTGACAACGGCGGCAGTAGCGCCCTCGGGCAGACCCCTCTCAACGCGCCCTCCGTCTTCAACTGGTTTCTCCCCGGTTACAAACCTGGAGGCCTCCTCGGGAGCTACGGAAAAGTGGCTCCTGAATTCCAGATTCTGACCGAGAGCAGCGCCCTGCAGAACATCAACATCTACTGGCAATCCCATTACAATGATAACGGATGGGGTGCCGGAACGGTGGGAGGGAACAACGCGAATTCGGACCTTGCCGGATATGGAACGCAGCGCCGCTACAACAACGGATCGACTGTCTACACCGATGACAATATCATCCCCGACTACTATGCCTGGATCAATCGTTACCGGAACTACCAGGCAGACCCCGGAAACTCCACCAATGACGAACTGGAAGTCGACCAGCAGCTGGTCGACGATCTTGACGATCTGCTTCTCGCCGGGCGACTCAAGCTTCTCCATACCATTAATCCCAACGATGACGGCCCCCCCGTCCAGCAGGGCGCCCTCACGCATTATCCGGGCCGCAACCCCCGGGAAACCCTTCTCCACTACCTGACTGACACATGGAGGGACACGGACGACTGGCAGATCCTGAACAAGGTTCGTAGCGCCTTCTACCTCATCCTCTCCAGTCCTGAATACCTGATTCAGAAGTAACCCCACAAATGGCCCGATGAACCAACGAAAGAAACTTCCCCTGACTCGCCGTGCCTTCATGGCCAGGTCGGCATGTTCGGCAATGGGCCTGACAGGAATGGTCAACACCCTTGCACACATGAAGCTGATGCAGGGGGCCCTGGCCAACAACGCCGGTTCGATGGGCGACTACAAAGCCCTCGTAGTCCTCTTCCTGTTCGGGGCCAAGGACGCCAATAACTTCCTCATGCCCGGCCTGCTCCATCCCAGCCGGGCCAATTACGACACGCACCGGGGTGTCCTCGCCCTCCCTACCGGGGGAGGCAACCCCACCCACCCCATTGTGGCTTCCAATCTGGCCGCTGATCCGTCTGCTCCGGCAGGCGCGGAATTCTTCGAGCTGCACCCGGCCCTCCCGGACGTGAAGACCCTCTTCGATGATGGGGACCTCTCCATTGCCGCCAATGTAGGAACACTCGTTGTTCCCACCAAGGCGTCTACCTTCGGAACGGTGGCGCTGCCACCGCAGCTTTTCTCCCACAGCGACCAGCAGAACCAGTGGCAGAGCTCCCTCCCGGACAAGCCGTTCCAAAGCGGATGGTGTGGTCGGATTGCAGATATTCTTCACCCCCAGAACACCGGCAGCGAGATTTCCATGTCCGTTTCCCTGTCCGGCATCAACGACATTCAGGCCGGCCTCACCCAGGTCTCACCCCAGTATTCCATCACGAACGCAGGAGCCGTCACCCTGAATGGATACGGAAACAGGTATTCCAGTGCCCTCAGCAACTCCCGGGACAAGAACAGCTACAAGGGAAACAGCTCCGCCCGCCGACTCAAGGCCTTTCAGGATATCATGGACTACACACACGCTCACCTTTTTGAGGAGAGCTACAACAATGTTGTCCGGCAGGCCCGGGAGAACGAAGGCTACGTCGATGCCGCCCTCGAGGAGGCGAGGGCCTGGCTGCACCCGACCGCGAGCGACAGCCGGGGAATGTCCTGGCCCCATATCCCAGCCACCTTCCTCATTCAGCACGGGATCGATCCCTCCACGGTGAACAGCAGCAACGTCAATTCACTGAACGTCCTGCCCGGCCTTGCCCGGCAACTCATGAGGATCGCCGAAATGATGGCCGGGCGGCGCTGTCTCGGCAACAAGCGTCAGCTCTTCTTCTGCAGCTACGGCGGACACGACACCCATCAGGACCAGGGCGGCTACAGCAACAGCAACGGGTATGTAGCCGGCGACCTCGACGCCAACATGACGGTACTCAATCACGCACTCAAGGCCTTCAACGATTGCATGCACGCCCTCGAAACCAGGGAAACAGGTCAGGCAGACGGTTTCTCCTACGACGACTTCCTTCTCGCTTCACACTCAGATTTCAACCGCACCCTCACTCCCAACGGCACCCTTCCCGGACCCTCCGGTTCCGATCATGCATGGGGCACTCACGTCTTCACGATGGGTGGCGACGTCAAGGGCGGAAATGTCTTTGGCTACTACCCTGATCTCGACCCCGCTGGAGTTTGGACCACACCGGGCAGCACACGCGGACGCTGGATTCCCACCTGCTCGGTGGAGCAGTTCGCTGCTCCTCTCGCCAAGTGGATGGAAGTCGGAGACCCTGAAATCTCCGCCATCTTCCCAAACCTTGACCGCTTCAGCTCCCCCTTCGGCAGCGCTTACAATCCAACCGATTACGATAGCATGCTGGCCAATCCAAACATGGACTATCTCGACGGAATCTGATGACTCCGCCTGCAGGATACCGAATCCGCCTCCCTGTCTCTTATACACATCTCCGAGCCCACGAGACCGTACTAGATC
>CAWWCX010000145.1:0-8922 GCA_963935445.1 uncultured Roseibacillus sp. | reverse complement strand
ACGTGGCCAATACCCGCAAGAGCTTCAACGACAACTCGGTTGTCACGGTGACACCCAACAAGCTCGAGCCACTGGTCAAGGTCGTTCAGGACCACCTCGGGGACCAGGGGACGGTATCCGCCCTGCCATCCGAGAACGTGCTCGTGATCACTTGTGCGCAAGCCTCCCAGGAGAGTGTGATGCAATTGATGGAACACGTCGACTCCGGGCGCAAGCAGGTGGAGATCGCGGTGCGCATCTTTGAAGTGTCTGACGACTTCGACATGCAGGTGGGCGTGAACACGTTGCTGAAGCATCTGGGAACGAACAACTCCCAGGCCCTGCTGGGCAACTTCAGCCCGGCAGCTTTCGTGGACAGGGTGGTCGACCCCCTCAATGGGATTGGTCCCGACCCGGGAGGAATGCTGAATCTCGTGAGCATGCTGCAGGAGGCGGGCATCGGAATTGACGTGACGCTGGAAGCCCTCGAACGCTCGGGGATGGTGAAGGTGGTCTCGCAGCCCCGGATGACGGTGGAGGCGGGGCAGCCAGCCTACATGATGGCCGGCCAGGAACTTCCCATTCGGGAAGGTCGCCTCACGAACGACAAATTCGTGACCGAAAAGATTACCTACAAGCCGGTCGGGGTCCAGTTGCACATTACGCCGCAATCGATCGGGGACGAGAGCGTGAAGCTCCACATCCTCACCGTCGTTTCGGCGATCTCCGGATTCGCGCCGTTGCCCAGCCTGAAGGAGAATGCGCTCAAGAGTCAGCTCATGAACCCGGTGCTCGACTCCCGGCAGGCGGAGACCCGGGTGGAGGTGCCGCACGGGAGCACGCTGGCCTTTGGTGGCTTGCGCATGGCTCGCCAGATCGGAAGGGAAGAGAAGATCCCCATCCTGGGGGACGCCCCGGGGATCGGGAAGCTCTTCAAGAACAACCGGAAGCAGAAGACCATGAGCGACCTCTACTTTTTTGTGACCCCGCAGCTGGTGAGCCGGTAGGCAGGATGCCCGCGCCTGGACTCCGGCGACATGTCGAGGGCACTGGCCCTTCCCCGTCTTCTCAGGGGCTCACGTCGAGGCAGACCGCTTCCCCGTTGTTGTTCCGAGCGATGAGCTTGCCATCGGAAACGGCGAAGGGGGACCAGCATTTCCGGGGAAGAATGTTGAGCCGGCCGGTTTCGGTGAATCCGCTATCGCTGACCCGGCCTGCCACGAGGTCGCCGGTCTCGGAGAGCAGGAGGAAGGTTTCCCCGATGAGGGCGGAGGAAGCGCGTGTCCCGGGCATGGCCTTGCGCCAGTGAATCTTGCCGGAGACAAGATCCATGCGGATCAGTTCCGCGTCGATGCGCTTGTCCCCGAAGACGCCGGTGATGCTCTCACCGGTGCGCACGCTATTCTGGAAAATCATCCGGATATCCCGGTCGCGGTGCAGGACCTTGGGACTGGCCCCGGTCACGTCGACCACCGCGTAGCCCATCCCGTAGCCGGAAGCGAAGAACACCTTGCCGTCATGGTAATGGGGATTGCTGGCGTTCACGTCATAGGATGTTTTCCAGCGGTGCTCGAAGAGGGCCTTGCCCTCGTCCGCGAGGTCGTGTGCGACCAGGGTGCGCCCGTAAAAGACCAGGGCGGTGTGTTTCCCGTTGATAGTCGCGAGCACAGGCGCGGAGTAGCCGGAGCGCTGAACGTTGCGGGTGTGCCATGCGACCTTGCCACTCTTCTTGTCGAGGGCGAACAAAGCCCCGTCCTTGGAACAGGGCAGGACATAGAGGAGGTCGCCGTCCACCACCGGCGAAGCCGTGAACCCCCAGCTGCCCGGCTTGCCCCCGAAGTCGTCCTTCAGGTGTTTACGCCAGAGCGGCCGACCGTCGGCCATGTTCAGGCAGAGGAGGACGCCTGACTTGCTCAGGGTGTAGACGCGGTTGCCGTCCACAGTGGGAGTGGTGTTTGGTCCCCCCTCGTAGAGGTTCGGGCTGAGTCCTTCGGGATATTGAAAGCGCCAGATGAGCTTGCCGGTTCCGGCGTCGAGGCAGCGGACGATGTCCTGGCGCCCGTCATTGCCGACGACGAAGGCCTTGCCTTTGACGATGGCCCAGCTGCCACAGCCCTTTCCGACCTTGGCTTTCCAGAGGACTTGAGGGGGCTTTTGAGTCCAGTCTCCATTAATGATCTCGGCTGACACGGCATTGCCCTTCGGCCCGAGATACTGGGGCCAGTCTGCGGCGGAAAGGGCGGGCAGGAAGGCCCCAAGAAGGAGAAAGGGTAGTAATTTCATGTGAAAGTTTCGAATTTGGAAGGGTTGCGAGGAAGGGAGTGTCAGACGGCGACGATAGATCCTGCCCCTGAATTTGTCCATCGATCCATCGATGAAGGGGCACGATTCCGGCCCGCTGCCGCTTGTAACATAAGCCGGTCCTTGGCGCTTGCAAAGGGCCGCTGCCCAACCAGACTACGCCGCCATGCCCAAACACTGCTTCACTCCGAGTTTTAAAATTCTGATGTCCGCCGGGCTTCTCCTGCCGGGGCTGGCCTCGGCACAGATCATCCAGACTCTTCCAGAAACCCGGGTCACCGCCTCGGCGGAGGGAGCCGGGGCGGGAGAGGGAGACCTCGATGAAACGACTCTTGCTCCTGAAGACCTCGGGCGCTTTGGAGTGGAGACTCTGGAGGACCTGAGCGCTCTCGCGCCCAACCTGCATTTCGTGGACAGCGATACCCGTGGCTACGGGAATGTCATCTCGATGCGTGGACTCAGCAACACGCTCTTCTTCGGGCCCGCAGCGGTGGGGCTTTACATCGATGATGTGCCGTTCAGCGATGCATACACCTACGCTTCCAATCTGCTCTCGCTGGAATCCGCCCGGGTGCACCATGGTCCCCAGGGCGCAAGTTTTGGGGCCAACGGCGCGGCGGGGATGATCAACCTGACGACCCTGCAGGCCGGTGACAGCTGGGAGGGTTCCGCCAGTGTTGAGTATGGTTCCTACGATTCGCGGGCGCTGACCTATTCTTCGAGCGGGCCCCTGGCCAACACGCCCTTCAGCCACACCTTTCAGCTTTACTGGAAGGAGCGGGATGGCTTTGTCCGGAACCGGACCCTTGGGGGGCGGCCGGACGATCGCTCCGTGCTGGGCGGCCTGGGCACGCTCGTCTGGACGCCCAAGGAGGGCACCGAGGTCAAGCTGCGGGTCATGGCGGAGTCTGTTGAAGACGGGGGCCAGCGGTTGACGCCCCTCCCTGAAAGCCAGAACCCGTTCACCGGAGCGATCGGGCCCAATCCCGCCTTCACCGGAGACCGTTTGACGAATGCTTCCGATCTTCCGGGGTCAAACGAGTCTGATCGCTACCAGCTTTCGCTGCACGTGACGAGGGACCTTGGATGGGCGACGGCCAAGTCGATTTCCTCCTTCCAGAGCTGGGACCTCGGGCCTCAGATCGTTGACTTGGATTTTACGAACTCTGCGCCAGGCCAATTGCTGAACCCTGTGGCCCCGATCTTTGCGACGGCGTCGAGTATTGAGCAACGCCAGACACTCCGGACCAAGGAATTCCGTCTCCAGAGCCCGGAGGGAGCCGGGCCCCTGGCCTGGAGGGGAGGCCTCTTCTACATGAAGAAGAAAAACACGGGGAACACCGTGCGCAATTTCCCGGCTCCGGACCAGAACCCGGCCAATGCGATTGGCTTCAACCCCTTCGAGGAGAGGGTTGGTTTCGGAATCCAGCAGGAGAGTGTTGCGGCCTATGGAAAGGTGTCCTACGAGCTCGATCAAAGGGTGGCCGTGGAAGCCGGTCTCCGGGCGGAAATTGTCGAAGCCCGTCTGAATCGCGCGAAAGGGGCCACCCTGACCCTGCCTGCCCCGGTAGGCGACTTTGATCTGCCCGGGGTGACCCTCCGGGAGAACCGGCAGGAGGTCTACGTCTCTCCGACAGCCGGGGTGACCTACGAGGCAAACGACAACCTGACCGCATTCGTGCGCTCGGGGATTGGAATCAAGCCGCATGGCTACTCGGCCTTCAGCGACGATCCGGCGATGGCAGGATTCGATGAAGAGCGGAACTGGTCGAATGAGGTCGGCCTTCAATTCCGCGACGAGGAGAACAATCTGAATGCGGTGGTGCGTGCCTTCTGGAACGAGGTCGAAGACTACCAGCTTAATGCCCAGAATCCGTTCTCAACCGACTTCGTGGTTGTGAATGCCGACGAGGTCAGGTCCCGTGGCATTGAGGGAGAACTCCAGTGGCGCCCCGTCGAGCCGCTCCTCCTGCACGGAACGATTGGCTTCACCGACATCGAATTCGAGGATTACTCCGATCCATTCAATCCGCTGGTCAGCTACGAGGGCAATGCGGTTCCGTTCGTGCCCGAGTTCACCGCAAGCGCGGGATTCCGCTATGACCTGCCGGGAGGCTTTTTCATCGGGTCATCAGTTCGTGCGACAAGGGACACCTACTACGATGCCGCGAACACGGAGTCGTTCAGCGAGGGAGGCTACTGGGTTTGGGATGCGCAGGTGGGGTATGAGCAGGAGAACTGGTCCATCACTCTTTACGGCCGGAATCTGCTGGATGAGGAATACTATACATTCATCAACCCCCAGATCGGGGCTGGATCTCCGGGCGATCCCCAGTTATTCGGGGTTCGCGTGGACCTTGATCTCTGGTAAAGCTCTCCACCTCAGCTGTTCCTCCCGGGCGGTTTTCCTGCGGAACTTGCACGGGAGGAGCGCATGTCATCCTGCGTAGATAACGACCCATGAAAATGCTTCGAATCTCAGCCAGCCTGCCCGTTCTGGCCGCCTTGGCGGTGGCCACTGCCGCCCTCGCGAATCCGCCCAAGGCCACCGGCCTCCTGAGCTGGCGGGGTCCTGACCAAACCGGGGTGCTGCCCGGATCCGGTTTTCCCGACAAGTGGGGTGGTCCCGATGGGGAGAACCACCTCTGGACCTATAGTGTGAAAGGGGGCGGCACACCCGTTGTGGCCAATGGGAAGCTCTATGTGTTTGGCTATTACGATGACCCCAAGGATCTCTCGGATGTGCAGGAAGCGCTGATCTGCCTCGATCCGGAGACCGGGAAGCTGCAATGGGAATACCGGTTTCGTGATTACATCAGTGATGTGGTCTACAACCGATACGCGGTGGGCTCCCCCATCGTCGATGCGGAAACCGGCAACGTCTACCTGCAGGGATCCAACGGCCGTCTGATGGCCTTCAGCGAAGACGGGAAGAAGCTCTGGGAGCACTCCCTGGTCGAGCAACTCGCCCGTCTGACCTTTCCCAACGGACGTACGGGATCACTCGGGCTGGATGGCCCGCTTGTGATCGTGCACTGTGTGACAGCCAACTGGGGGACGACCGGTCCGGCGCGCGACCGTCTCTACGCTTTTGACAAGGTGACCGGGGAACTGGTCTGGTATTCCACCCCGGGAACGGTGCCTGATGACAGCTCCTTCGCGATGCCGGTCTACGCCGATATCGAGGGGCACCGGGTGGGCTACACCGGACACGGCTGCGGGAACGTTACGAGTGTGGATATGCGGACGGGCAAGCCGCTTTGGCGGTTCCAGTTCGCCAAGGGTGGAATCAACTCCCAGATCCTGAAATACGGGGAGGACAAGCTGATCGCGATTCACGGCAAGGAGAACGTGGACACCACCGCGAAGGGCCGGCTGATCTGCCTGAAGGTGCCCACCACCTACAACCACGGCAAGGCCAAGATCCTGCCGGCTACCGCGGAGCTCTGGCGCAACGAGGAACACGTGGCCTTCACGAGTTCACCGGTCCTCGTGGGCGACCGGGTCTACACCACGATTGCGACCGGGGAACTGCTGTGCGTGGACGCGGCATCGGGCAAGACCGTCTGGAAGAAGAAGCTTGGACCTGACCAGTTGCACGCCTCGCCGGCCTATGGGGACGGCAAGCTCTACGTGCCCCTCGCGGACGGCGTCTTTTACATCCTCAAGCCCGGGGAAGACGGCGCAGAGGAGCTCAGCAAGGTCCATCTTCATACGCCCTGCCTTGGGACGCCCTCGCTCTGGAACGGGAAGTGTTTCCTGATGACGAAAAATGGGCTGCACTGCTTCGGACAGAAGTCGGAAGGGGCCGCCAGCGGTGGGGGCGGGCAGACCGTCGCGCCCGCCGAGCCAGGCCCGGTGGCACAGATCCAGATCGTGCCCGCTGAGTTTGCGCTCACCCCGGGGAGCAAGCAGACCTTCACAATCTGGGGCCTCGATGACAAGGGGCGCCGGGTCAAGAAGATGGAAGGTGCGGAATGGGAGGCCTTTGTTCCGCCCACCGCGAAGGTGAAGGCCAAGGTAGATGCCTCTTTTGAGGGGAACACCCTCGTGGCGGGCCCGGAGGCGAAGCTGTCGGCGGGTGCGTTCAAGGCGAGTGTCGATGGGATGACCGCGACCACCCGGGGTCGTGTGATAGCTGGCATCGGGTATACTGCTGACTTCGAGGGAACCGCTCTTCCCATGAAGAATGCGGCTGGCGAGGCGGTGAACTTTCCGCCCCTGCCCTGGCTTGGGGCGCGAATCAAGTGGCACGTGCTCAAGCACGATGGCAGCCAGGTGATTGCCAACCGCCTGGACAACGTGCTCTTCCAGCGGACCATGAACTTCTTCGGCGATCCGGAACTCAGCAACTATGTGCTGGAAGCCGACGTCGCGACTGATGGCAACCGCCGGGTAATGTCGACTATCGGCCTGGTCAACCAGCGCTACCTCATCACCCTGGATGGCAACCGCCGTATCCTGGAGGTGAGCTCAAATCACGAGCGTGTGAAGGAGAGCGTGAAATTCGTCATGCGGCCCAACACCTGGTATCACCTCAAGACGAATGTGGTGCGTGGAGAGGACGGCAAGGGCGTGGTGCGGGCCAAGGCCTGGCTGCGCGAACAACCCGAGCCTGCGGAGTGGACGATCGAAGTGAAGCTCGATGATGTGCACGAGAAGGGCGCACCGGGCATCTTTGCCTTTTCGCCGCAGGTCCAGAAGCGTGTCTACATCGACAATATCAAACTTTCCGCCGCCCAGTAATCCTTCAACTCGCTTTCTTCCATTCAGCCATGAAATTGAAATCAGCCTGCCAACTCATTGTTTCCCTCAGCCTCCTCCCGGCCCTGGCTTCCTGCCAGGAGAAGACTGTTGCCACCGGTAAAGTAACCGCGGACAGCACAGGGGGAGGAACCCCGGTCCTGGTCAAGGGCGAAGACTGGCCGACGTGGGGGCGCGACTCCACCCGGAACATGGTGGGGAACGCAAAGAACCTCCCCGTGGAAGTCAGCCCGGGCGAGATGGATGACGAGACCGAGGTCATCGACATGAAGACGACGAAGAACGTCCGTTGGATCGCCAAGCTGGGCTCGCAGTCCTACGGGAACGTCTCCGTCGCCAACGGCAAGGTGTTTGCGGGTACCAACAATGAGTCGCCCCGGGACAAGCGCAACGTGGTGGACCGTGGCAACCTCATGTGCTTTGATGAGAAGACCGGAGAGTTTCTCTGGCAGCTGGTCGCGCCCAAGCTGGGCGCCCGCAAGGTGAGTGACTGGGAATACGTGGGGATTTGCTCCGCGGCGGCGATTGAGGAAGACCGGCTCTGGATCATCACCAACCGAGGGGAGGTAGTATGCCTCGACATGAACGGCCTCGCGGATGGGAATGATGGACCTTTCAAGGATGAGCAGAAATACTATGGTGCCGGATTTGCCGGTGTAGCCAAGGCGCGCGCCGTCACGCACGAAGGCGAAACGCGCACGCTCTCCGAGAAGGGCGCCAATGACTTTGCGGCCCTCACCAAGCAGATCGAGGATCTCAAGGCCCAGAATGCAGCCCCGGATGCCCTGAAGCCGCTGATGGGGCGCCGCAAGGGCATCTTTGCGGAGGGTGCCCCCGAGATCGACAACACCTATGCGGACATTCTCTGGATCTTCGACATGCGTGATGCCGACAACGGGGTGGGGGTCTTCCCGCACAATGTTTCGAGCTGCTCTGCGCTGGTGCACGGAGACATTCTTTACACCGCCACCTCCAACGGGGTGGACTGGTCACACACCAATATCCCCGGGGAGTTCATCCCCGGCCTCATTGCCCTCGATAAGAACACGGGCAAGCTCATCGGCGAGGAGATTACCGGAGTTTCGGAGCGCGTCCTGCATGCGAGCTGGAGTTCCCCCGCCGTCGGGAAGGTCAAAGGCAAGGAAATGCTCATCTGGGGTGGAGGGGACGGATTCGCCTATGGGTTTGACCCGGTTCCCGTGATGGACGAGGACGAGGGGATTCCCATTCTCAAGGAACGCTGGCGCTACGACGGCAATCCGCCGCACTTCCGCAAGAAGGCCGATGGCACGCCCATCAAGTATGCCACCTTCAAGGGGCCGAACGAGATTATCGGCACCACCGTGATTCACGACGGACTCGTTTACATCGTGACGGGGCAAGACCCGGAGCACGGCGATGGTGTCGGCATGCTGAGCTGTCTCGACCCGAGTGGGAGTGGTGATCTCAGCGGAAAGGCGGTCTGGACTTACGAGTATGGAGATGGCTCGGGGATCGGGCGTTCCATTTCGACCCCGAGCATCACCGACGACGGACTCGTCATCTGTGCGGAATACGACGGAGATATTCATTGTGTCGATGCAAAGACGGGCAAACCCTACTGGGTCCACGAAACCGGGAGCCGGGTGTGGGCCTCCACCCTGGTTGCGGATGGCAAGGTTTACCTCGGGACAGAAGACGGCGAAGTCGTTGTTCTGGCGGCGACCAAGGAGAAGAAGCACCTTGGGACAATCGAGCTGCATGCGCCGATCTACAGCTCTGCGGTGGTGGCCAATGACACGGTTTACGTAGCGAGCCAGACTCACCTGTATGCCATCGGAACGACCGGAGGAGCGGACTGATCCCGCCGCTCTTCCCCGGAAAGCCGGTTCCGGCCGC
>CAWWCX010000144.1:0-8933 GCA_963935445.1 uncultured Roseibacillus sp. | reverse complement strand
CCTGACCTGGGGCCCCTTCGACAGCCTCGCGACCACCGATGTCTGGCTGGACGAAGGCAGCTTGCAGGCCAACCGGGAAATACAGCGGCAGCGCCACCTGCGAATGATTCGCTCGCGCTTCCTCCCGGGCTGGGTTGATGAGGTCAAAAACAACGATGCCGGCGGCGGAGAAGTGACGGTCACCTTTTTCGGGGGCATGGACCAGGAACTCTATGACGACATCCGCAAAAGCCAGAGCCTCAAGATCTGCAATGCGGAAACCACCTTGCGCAGCTGGAATTATCACCAGGAGCATGCCTCGCCCGCGACGATTCTTGAGAAAAGAGAGATCAAGCATCCACCGCTGGGCAGCAGCGGTTTGCAGGTGCGGATGAAGGTCACACAAATGCTCGATGGGTTTCGCCCAGGCTGGGTCGTCCGCGTTAAAGGCCCTTGGACCTACGTTCTGCTCCCCTGGGATGAGCATATCAACAGTGCCGAGGCCTATGAGAAATCAAAGAAAATGACTCTGCCATGATGCCGGCGAGAATCGTTCTTATCCTGGCCGCATTCGCCGTGGCCCTGCAAAGCGTCACAGACGCCGGCCCATTGTCCGCTCATGCGCAGCAATTCATTAAATCGCGCTGCATCAAGTGCCATGATGCCGGGAAACAGGAGGGCAAGTTCCGCCTCGACAACCTCTCCACCGACTTCACTGATCCGCAGGTCGCCGAAAAGTGGAACGAGGTGGTCTTCCGCATTAATGCGGGCGAGATGCCCCCTGAGGATGAGCCTCAGCCGTCCGCTGAGGAGATTGGCCGCATGGCAGAATACCTCACGGGAAAAATTCGTGAGGGGGCAGCGTCCCGCATGGCACGACGTGGCTTGCTGGAACACTACCGGCTGAGCCGTGAAGAATACGCCCACACGGTCTACGACCTGCTCGGGGTGGTCTATGACGTCGAGGCGCCGGGCGCCTTCAATGAAGATCCGCGCTGGCATGGATTTGATCGGATAGGAGCGATGCTGGCCACGGCTCCTTCCCACATCGACCGGTATTTCAAAGCCGCGGACACGGTGATCGAGCTCGCCTCCCTTGGGGGCGAGCCGCCATCACGGGTTCAGCGGAAAATCGTCGGGGAAGGGAAACGCTTCCTGGCTCAACCAGGTGAAGGCTGGCATTGTTTTAACGTGCGCAGGCCCGGGCGCTACCGGGTGAGGATGCGCTTGAGCAGCCTGCCTGCATTTACCGGCCGGGCACCGAGGCTGGCACTGTGGCACACTGAACACAAGAAACCCGTCTGGGGAAGGTATCTCGTGGCTGAGGAAAACAAGCCCGAGACGATTGAACTCGAGATGCTCTTCAATCAAGGCGGATACAGGCTTCTCAATTATGCCCGGACCCAAAAGCACCCCAACGGGGGGATTCAGAGATTCCGGCATGAAGAGGTCGATGCCTCCCAGCCTCTTGCCAGCATGAAAGGCGGCTTTAAATCCGATAAAACGAAGGTCGTCGATGAACAGGGACGTCCCGTGATGCCAACCCTGCTCATCGACTGGGTGGAAATCGAGGGACCCTTGCTGACGGAGACCGTGCGGGCGAACAGGAAGGAACTGATGCCCGAAAAAGATGAGCCGGAGGAGGTTCTCGCCTGCCTCAAGCGCTTCGCGCAACGGGCGTGGCGTCGGCCGGTAAGCGATGCCGAGATCGATCCATACATCCAGTTTATTGAGGAGGAAAAGAAAGCAGGCGAATCGTTTCCATCCGCCTACAAGTCCGCCCTGTCGGGCATGCTGGTCGCCCGCAGTTTTTTTAATCTCGAGGAAGGATCGCCGGAAGAGAATCGCCAGGAGGTGAACGATTTTGAACTGGCCAGCCGGCTCTCCTACTTCCTCTGGAGTTCGATGCCGGATGAGGAGCTTTTCAAGACGGCGCGGGCCGCTGAACTGCGCAAGCCAGAGGAGCTTGCAAAGGCGTTCGACCGGATGATTGCCGATCCGAGGATCGAACGTTTCCTCAATTCCTTTCCGCACCAGTGGTTACAGCTGCATCGCGTGGGCATGTTCCAACCCGACCCAAATCTTTACCCGGAATACGGACCGTGGCTGGAGGAAAGCATGCTTCTCGAAACGAAGGCCTATTTCACTGAGATGTTCCGCAGGAACCTGCCCCTGCGCGAAGCGATCGATTCCGACTGGACGATGCTTAATGCCCGACTCGCAGCCCACTATGGGCTGCCGGCCCCTCAGGGTCTGGAGCTTACCCGGGTGGCATTGGAACCCGGGTCAGGGCGCGGCGGCATTCTGACGCATGCCTCGGCTCTCTCCCTGACCTCCGACGGCACCCGGCATCGACCGGTCCATCGTGGGGCCTGGCTTTCCGAGACCATCCTTGCTCGGACCCCGCCACCGCCGCCCCCAAACGTGGAACCCCTTGAACCGGTTGCATCCGATCAGCCCAAGACCACCATCCGCGCCCAGCTTGAATCCCACGCCACCCAGGCGGCCTGTGCCTCCTGTCACGCCAAGATCGACCCCCTGGGGTTGGCCTTTGAGAATTTTGACGCCATCGGTCGTTGGAGGGAAACAGAGAGGGTCGAGGGAGGAACAGGTGAAGATCCTCCGGTCGATGCCTCCGGGAAGCTGCCCGGAGGGAAATCCTTTTCCGGACCTGCGGAATTTAAGAAACTACTGGCACAGGATGACGAACGCTTGGCAAAGGCCTTCGTCAATCAAGTGGCAACCTATGCCCTGAGAAGGCTCGTGACCGTCGACGATCAGGAGGAGATTGACAGGATTGTCTCCTCGACCAAGACCGGGGGCTATCGACTGCAGGACCTGATCCGGGCACTCGTGCTCTCCGAACTCTTCAGGCGCCGATAGCCCGTCAACCCCAAGGGCAACTTCCGGACTGGCCCGCAAACGCCTCATCCCACTGGAGTAAAGCGCGAAACCAACCTCTCCCCGTGATCCCGGATGTGGAGCGGACAGCTCTGCAGCGGTCCGTCAACCCGGGCTTCACCCCGGCCTCATGGATATATCAGCTTCTTCAAGGACCGGGCCCATTTTCATGAACAGCACGCCCTGCCGGTATCCATGAGAAACGCCCCCAATTCCTGCCTGCCGGCACAATCCCCAGCTCCCTGTCCCCTGAGTTCGTCTCTATCATCACTTTTGGGCCTCCCCTGTCTCGATCGGGAAAGGCCCGCGTGACAAACCCATCGGGCGACCACGAGGGGTCATCTCCCGGACCAACTCGTCTTCGCTTCTTTCCACTACTGCTCACAACCCACACATGAAAGGTTCTGGCAATCTCGCCATCTCTTTTCGGGTCGTTGACCCCGGTGTAGGGACTCATATGGATCATCTCAACCCCCTCCCAGTGGGCGATCCATTTACCATCAGGAGACCATGCCGGTACTTTCTGCTCGATTGGCAGCTTCAGGCGCGGGTCCGTCCCCTGTTGAACGGGTGATGCCAGCCTTGCCTCACTTCCATCAAGCCTGCTCACCCAGATCCTGAAGGCCCCGTTCCGATTCGAGACAAAAGCCACCCTTTTGCCATCGGGGGACACCGAGGGCATCGCATTGCTGAATTTGATCTGCTCGGAATCGCTGAAGAGTCTCCGACTCGCCCCTGTCCGCGTATCAAGAATATGAATGCGACTACGGGAAGCCGGGTCCTGCCGCTTATCTGTCTGCGCAACCTTCATCCAGACAATGTGACGGGAATCTGGAAACCACGAGGGAAGCAGATTCATGCCCTCCCGGACCAGCGCTCGAGCATTACTTCCGTCAAGATCGGACAACCACAGACCAAGGGCCCCCTTCTCCTGCTCTACATAGAGCACCTTTTTCCCGTCCGGTGAAACCGAGGGCATCCGACAGCCGGACTTGGAACGCGTCAGCTGGACACTGTGTGACCCGTCCTCCTTCATCCGGAAAAGCTGGAGGATTCCCCCTTGATCGGTATGGCTCACGATTACATCACGTAACTGCCCGGCTCCCAACGCACAGCCCCCGAAGAGCATGACGCCAAGAATCTGAATGGTCGCAAACGTTTTCAATTTGTGGGGGGGAAACCGAACCAAGAGGCCACTTCCCGGACGGTTCTCGCTGATTGATTTCTGAGGCAACGCCATGCGGGGAGACGGCTTTCCCCTCCATCGGCCGGAAGACTTTGTGCAGCATTTTACCGGGAGATGCGATATTTTCCGATTCCTCCTCCGGGGGATCACCCTGCCTGCCAGGGCCCTCTTCGGCCGCAACCGCATTGGTATTGAACTACGCAGCCGAACCCCCGGATGGCACCGTAAAAAGAGCCTGGAGCCTCAGGCCCTCCTTGCCCGCAGTGCGTCGATGAACAATTGAGCCATCCCTGAGATTGCCGGACGGATGCGAGTGCTTTACATCCTGTCCGTCCCGCTCGTCCCGCTGTCCGGCTCTGCTCTCAGGGCTACCCAGCCCCCCTCCTCACCTGAATCCCGCAATAATGACTCCGTTCTTGCGCCTCCTTCTGCTCATCGCAACGTTTCCAGCAACCCTGCTCTCCGCGGCCTCCCCGGGAGCCTTCCCCGCCAGCGCAAAAGCGGAAGCGATTGGGGGACACTTTCAAAAACTCACCGAGTGGTTGAACGGACGCATATCCGTGTCCCCGGGGGGCCTCACCGAGGAACGCATGCAGAAGGTCCTCCACGACCCTCATTTCGCCTCCGCCCTCGCCCAACACCGCTTTATCTCCAAAACAGGAGTCCAACACCTGAAATCCTTCGCAATGGCAAGCGAGGATCAGCAGCAGTTCCTCTCCTGGCTCCTGGGGCACACCGAGGCGCTGGAGCGATTTCTCGAGGGCGCGACTCCCATCGGCAAGAACAACCGGGAAGCCGATCGATGGACTATTGATCCCGCCGCGCTCAGGATCTGGTGCCGAATCTTCACCACCGACCCAGAATCACGATCCGGCTTATACCTGCGTCTGGCGATGGCAACCGGGCTCAATCCTCCGGGCACGGGCAATCAGGGTGCCGGGCAGGCAGCGACCCCGGATTCTCCACTCTCCCGCTTTCAACACTTCAAGTCCGCCCACCGGGCCGGTGCTCTCTTCCCCAGCTTTGATACCCTCTCGGTTTGGGAGCTCCGCCAGATCGTATCCTCCAACGCCTCCAATGCCGACCTCGCGTGGGGCCGGGATGCCGTCAATACCTGGCGTCCCGACCTCCGTATCAATGAGTTAGTTGTAAATTCAACGAGCGAAGTGTGGCGACGGAATTCCCCTATCCCCTTCGAAAACAGCTTTCGGAACGTCCTTGCAGGCGGAGGTAAATGCGGACCACGTTCATCGTGGGCCATCTTTATCTGCCAAGCCTTTGGCATTCCCGCGGTTGGCGTGCGCCAGCCTGGGCATGTCTGCGCGACCTACAAATCCGCTTATCCAGATGTGCAACCACAACCCGGACAGGCCTGGAAAGTGGTTTACGGCCGGGGATGGCACGTCTCCAAGGCCTGTGGACTCCCTGGAGAAGAATTCATGACCGAGATGGCACTACGGGGAGACGAAAAGAAATTCTTCCATCTCGAGCGGCACCGATGGCTCTCCGCCTCCCTGTCCTCCCCTGAACGAGTTGCCGCAATTAAATCCCTTGCGAACAGGGTATCCACTCCAGGGCCTGGAGGCATCCCCCTCCAGAAACGGGCCGAAAAGTCGCCTGTCACGCCAGGAAAAGCCGGCCCCGAGAGTCCTCCGAGGGTTCCGGAGGGGGTCATCCATATCGAGGCCGAGGACTTTGCAAAGGCCGCCGGCATCGCGATTCACGAGTGCTTCCTCGGCGGAAAGCAGCTCTACAACGCCAAGTATGCGCCCGGCTGGGGAGCCGCACCCCGGATCTCCTACAAAATCGACATCCCGGCAGGAGGCACATACCAGCTGACCCTGCACGCGGCAGTGGCAAATCTTGAGCAGTTTGTCCATGTCACCCTGGACGGCGGAGCACGCTATTCCCTGCCCGTCCCGAACAGCCATGGACTCTGGAGCGATACTCCTCCTCTCGAATTGCGCCTGCCCAGTGGCACACAAACCCTAACTCTTACCCGCCCAGCGGCCCAGCGCGGTCTTGCACTCCGGTATCTGCAGCTCAGGAGAACCCCCTAACAGGCAAGCGTTTGGCTCCCCTCAGTCGAGAAAGTCTGCGCCCCCCTCACACGTCTCGCGGGGACTTGTTCACAATAAGGGTGAGATGCAAACCTTGACTGGATTCCATTCCCCGGGATTTTAACTCCGTGCCCGCCCCAAACCCGGCTCGATTCCAGGGCGGCTCCACGGTATCGCGCAAGATCGGCCCCCCGGCTGGATCGAGGCGCGTCATCCCCGCTTTACCGCACTAACGCTCCAAGCTCACAACCGATAACCGCACGACGAGATCATGTCAGAAAACGCAAGCAAATGCCCGTTCGCCCACTCCGAAGCCTCGGCTGGCGGAGGAACCAACAATCAGGACTGGTGGCCGAACCGCCTCAAGATCGAACTCCTGAACCAGCACTCCACCAAGTCCGACCCGATGGGCGGAGATTTTAACTATGCCGAGGAGTTCAAGAGTCTCGACCTCGCCGCGGTCAAGGAGGAGCTCACCACGCTCATGACCGACTCGCAGGAGTGGTGGCCAGCAGACTTCGGTCATTACGGCCCTCTGTTCATTCGCATGGCCTGGCACAGTGCAGGCACCTACCGGACGCTGGACGGCCGCGGCGGAGGTGGTCGGGGACAGCAGCGTTTTGCGCCGCTCAACAGCTGGCCGGACAATGTCAGCCTCGACAAGGCCCGGCGCCTTCTCTGGCCCATCAAGCAGAAATACGGGCGCAAGTTATCCTGGGCCGATCTCATGATTCTGGCAGGCAACGTCGCCCTCGAGTCGATGGGCTTCAAAACCTTCGGATTTGCCGGAGGCCGGGAGGACACCTGGGAGCCCGATCAGGATGTCTACTGGGGCCGGGAAACGACCTGGCTGGACGGGGACCTGCGCTACGATGGCGAGGCCGAAGGACAGGACCGCAGTGGAACACTCGAAAACCCGCTTGGTGCCGTCCAGATGGGTCTCATTTACGTGAATCCGGAGGGTCCTCAGGGAAATCCTGATCCCGCTCTCGCGGCGCACGACATCAGGGAAACCTTCGGGCGGATGGCCATGAACGACGAGGAAACGGTCGCCCTCATCGCCGGAGGCCATTCCTTCGGCAAGACCCACGGAGCTGGACCCGGTGATTCGGTAGGGCCGGACGCGGAGGGTGCTCCCCTCGAGGAACAGGGCTTCGGCTGGAAGAGCAGTTACGGTTCCGGAAAGGGTGGCGACACCATTACCAGTGGTCTCGAGGTGATCTGGACACAGACGCCCACCAAGTGGAGTAACAGCTTCTTTGAGAACCTGTTCCACTATGACTGGGAGCTCGAGAAGAGCCCCGCAGGCGCGCAGCAGTGGGTCGCCAAGGACGCGGAGGCTGTCATTCCGGACCCTTTCGACTCCACCCAGTCCCGCAAACCTACGATGCTGACTACCGATCTCGCTCTCCGATTCGATCCGGAGTATGAGAAGATCTCGCGACGCTTCCTTGAAAACCCCGATCAATTTGCGGACGCCTTCGCCCGCGCTTGGTTCAAGCTTACCCACCGGGACATGGGTCCAAAGACCCGCTATCTCGGCCCCGAAGTGCCTGCCGAGGATCTCATCTGGCAGGATCCGCTCCCCACGGTCGATCATCCCCTTGTGGATGCTGACGACATTGCAGCCCTCAAGCAAAAGATCCTTGCCTCCGGCCTTTCCGTCGAACAACTGGTCTCCACCGCATGGGCATCAGCCTCCACATTCCGGGGGTCAGACAAACGCGGCGGAGCCAATGGGGCCCGAATCCGCCTCGCCCCCCAGAAGGACTGGGAAGCCAATGACCCCGCCCAGCTGGCGCACGTTCTCGAGATTCTCGAGGCGATTCAGGGTGAATTCAACGGTGCAGCCTCAGACGGGAAGAAAGTTTCCCTCGCAGATCTCATCGTGCTTGGAGGCTGCTCCGCCATCGAACAGGCTGCTCAAGAAGCCGGCCACAGCGTGGAGGTTCCCTTCCATGCCGGGCGCACCGATGCCTCCCCCGAGCAAACCGATGCCGAATCCTTCGAAGTCCTCGAACCCTGTGCAGACGGCTTCCGCAATTACCTCAAGGACAGCTATGCCATTCCCGCCGAGGCCCTGCTCCTCGACAAGGCCCAGCTCCTCACCCTGACGGCCCCGGAAATGACCGTCCTCGTCGGCGGCCTGCGGGTTCTCGGGGCAAACTCGGGAGGAAATGCGGCAGGGGTGCTGACCAACCGTCCCGGGACACTCAGCAACGACTTCTTTGTCAACCTCCTCGACATGAGCACGGAGTGGAAAGCGAGCTCCCCTTGCGGAAACGCCTTCGAAGGCTGTGACCGCGACAGTGGAGAAAGCAAGTGGACCGCTACCAGAAGCGACCTCGTCTTCGGAGCAAACTCCATCCTGCGCGCACTCGCGGAAGTCTACGCCTGTGCTGACGGCGAAAAGAAGTTCGTGCAGGAATTCGTATCCGCCTGGAACAAGGTCATGAACCTCGACCGGTTCGACCTCCAGGCCTGAGCGACAGCCTCTACTTCAGTTCCAACCTCGTCGCCTTCAGGCGGACGCCCCCGACCCACCGACGGCACACGCCAGGCCGGCAACGGTGGGGAAGGTGCTGTCTGCCCGCCGACAGGCCCTTGGCCCACGGGCAACACCACGTTTTCCGAGAATTCTGGAAAATGAACCCCGCTGGATCCGGTTGGAGACTGCAGAGAGGGTCGTGCGAGGCGCGGCAGCACTGCTTCCAACCACAGATCTGGGCGTTCTCGAAGCCTCGACTGATCCGCAAGACCCTTCAATTTTCGCAAAAGCAGAACAGGCCGGGGAGCCTCAGGGTAAC
>CAWWCX010000143.1:0-8971 GCA_963935445.1 uncultured Roseibacillus sp. | reverse complement strand
CACACTGCATATCGTCGGCAGCGTCAGATGTGTATAAGAGACAGGGGAATACTATTTTGAGGGCGTGGATTTCCAGCGCCCGGCAGAAGATTACCAGTTCGCAGTGTCCAGTGACGATGGAGGCAAGACTTTGGCCTTCAGCTGGCGGAGTTTCCCGGGGGAATCCTACAGTGTGGTACATACCACCGACCCCGGCGCCAACCCGGACGCGGCCTCCTGGCCAGTGGTGGCTAGCTTGCAGGGATTGCCGGCCGAGTCTCCCCGCAACCAGCATGTCCTGGCTCGGCCTTCCGGGCCCCGCACCTTTTACGCTCTGGTCGCCGGACCGGCTCCACCGCTGTTTTTCGACGACTTTGAATCGGGAAGCGGAGAGTGGGTTTCCGTTATTAATGATCCCGGGGGAGCGACAAGCTGGGAACTTGGCAGGCCACGGGGTAGCACGGGGCCGTTGACGGGCGCAGAGGAATCCACGAGTGCGTGGTCCACCAACCTTGGAGATTATGGACCAGATTCAGATATTTCGTTGCGGTCACCGCTGATCGACCTTCGAGAAGTCCAAGCTGCGAAACTTGTCTTTGCAGCTTACCGGGATGCCGATGGGATTGGCGATCGTGCACAGATCCGGTTCCTGAAGGCCTCAGACCTCGTCCAACTGGGACCTGTGATTGGGCTGGAGATGGATATTTTTGACGATCGTTATGTCAGGCAAAGCGTCGATGTGAACAAGGAAGCCATGGGACAGCAAATGATCATCGAATTCCGCTTCATCAGCGACTCGAGCGCCGATATGTACAGCGGTCTTACCATCGACAACGTCCTGGTTGAGGCTCAGGGCCAAAACTAGCTTGATATCAAGCTTTCTAGGCCTTTCCGGCCCAGGACCTTGAGGGAGGAACTATTTGGCGCCGTTCCGACATGCGGAAAGGACCCGAAGCGCATAGCCAGTTCCGTAAGCGTAGTGATACTGATAGAGAGGATAATCCCACCAACACCCATTCTTCTCCTGCTTGGAGAGCATGATCTTCGCGTAATGTTGATAATAAACCGACCTGTCGGTTTCTGGAAGAAGTTCAATGCAGTCCATCGCGTAATAGTGGCCATAAAAATAGAAATAGCCGGAGTTCGCAAAATGGGTGGAGTGGGGCACTGGCCGTTTACGGGCGATATCGACCCAACCGTTGCGAATGATCAGACGATCAAGCCAAACCTTCAGGATTTCGTCCGTAGGGCCAGGGTCACCCCAGACCCTTCGGGCCGCGTTGCAAGCCGGCGAGCGACAGAGCGAACCGCCTGGACGGTTGATACTATATCGAGGCCGGTAACGGTGGTTATTTGAATACACATAGGCGAAATCGGGGGTTTGCTGCCGTTGGAGAAAGGTGATGCCACGCTCTACCTCCACGGGAGGAAGCTCCAGCCCCATAATCTCCCTGCCCTTGTGCATGGCCAACATGACGGTGGCGGTGGTGAAGCTGGTGGGGATCCCAGTGGGTTTGCGGGTAGCCTCATCAAAATCGTAATAGCCCCACCCTCCATTTACATCCTCATAGCGTTGAAGCCGCTGAACCTGCCGTTGCGCGAGATTCTTGATGGCAGACCGTTTTGCCTCATCACCCGCCCGATACTGATACAATTCTGCGAGGGCCTTGATACCGTAAGAGTGCCCCCAGACGTTATACATGGTTGACACGGTCGCACGGCGCAGGCGGGGCAATTCCTTGAGAAACCAAGCCTCAGCTTTCTCGATCGCGGCGACGGTCTCCGGCCGGCGGTCGCCGGAGAGGAGCAGCCCCTCCAAGGCAAGGCCGGTCGAACCGGCCCGGAACGCATGATGAGCACCAGGAATCGGGGCCGTGATGTTTAGTCCCTTGGTCAGGGTGGCCGAACCCCATGATCCGTTCTTATTTTGACTTGATATCAAGAAATCAACCCCCCTCCGGATCGACTTGTCAATCTCGGCGCGCGAAATGGGCTCAATCTCAGGGAGGGGTGGGAGCTCCGAATGCCAAGGCTTCCCGCCGGAGCCCGCCGGGACAGTACCGGAGTCCTCGGATTTTCCGGCGCTGGTTGCCAGGATGACAACGAGGCCTGCTAAAGGGAGAGCACGCATTGGATTACTTCTTTTCTGGCGCATTGGCCTCACCGGCCTCCGGGGTGATCACAATCTGGCCTTCCTTGAGTCCTGAAAGGACAACGATCTGTCCGTTGGATTCTGCCCCCACGGTTACGGGCACGCTGCTGGCCTTGCCATCCTCCCCCTTGATCTTGACGAAGTATGATCCATCCGCGCCCTCGTGTAGAGAACTGGTGGGCACAGCGAGGCTGTTGCCCTCGTCTCCCGTGGTAATCTTGATTTTGCCCTTCATACCAGGAACGAGATGGAGACCCTCCACCGGAGACACCTTGAGAACGACGTGATATTTCCCATCCAAACCCGGATGGGAGGCCGTTTTGGTCACCTCCACCGGCAGCCGGGAGCGGGGAGAGGACGCTGGAGCCACATAGCCCTTTTGGCCCGCCTGAAGACGGGAAATGGCTGCTTCATCGAGGAATCCATCCAATTGCATCCCTGCACCGGAGGGAATCACAGTTGCGAGAACGACCCGGGGGGGCACCTTGCCGCCTACTTTCATGAATTTCGCGGCGCCTACTGAATTCCAGCGGCCGTGATTTATTTCTCCGTGGTAGAGCAGGCCGTCCACCGGAGAGACAACCTCCATCTGAGCGCGGTCTGCCTTGAGCTCGGCCTCTTTTTGATCGGCGCGCTTGTCCTCCACCCGAAGCTTCTTGATTTCAAGACGTTTTTGCTGGAGCGCGCTGGGAAGATTCTCACGAGCCGTTTTCCAGACCACTTCGGCATCCCTCAGGGCCCGCTCCGCGTCCATCGCGGAACGAGGGATGGTGACCTCGAGGCTGCGCTTGGTGGAGAGTTTGGCGGTCTTGAGGCGAAATTCAGCGGATTCTACCGCATAGCGTTGGCGCTTCAGGATGATTTCCTCTGTTTCCTCGGTGAGGTCGTCCTCCTTGTACATCTTGAGGAGCTGATTGAGCTCCTCGGTGGCGGATTCGAGATAGCGCTCCGCGCTCTGCAGGCTCCGCTGGGTGGACTCCTCCTGCAGCGGACGCCCGGTCTCGACGAAGTAGCTGTGGTCGTCCTTGGCCCGCTGATAGGCCAATTCAGCAGCCTCGAGGCTCCACGGGGTGGTTTTCTCCAAGTTGGCGAGATCGAGCTCGGCCAGACGGAGCGTCATCTTGCGGAGGCTGCTGGCGTCCACGTTGTCGGAGAGCTGGCGGTCGATGTTCTCGGTGTCGAGGACCACGACAGGCTGCCCCTTTTTGAGGCTGGAGCCCTGCGGGGCGAGCTCCTTGATGGTAAAATCGGCCCAGACCTTGGGATCGATCTTGAGAAGGTGGGTCTCGTCGGGGAGGAAAACCCCGTCGAGAGAGACGGTCGACTTGAACGGCTTCTTCTCCACCTTGAATTCCCCGGCATGTGCCAGAGGGAAAGCCAGAAGAGCGGTGAGGATGAGGGGCGACGGTTTCATGTGTGGATCTATTTTTCGGGGGCTCCCGGAGAGGAGCGGGGTTGGTAGGAGCCCTTACGGGCCAGCCAGATGATAGAGCGTTGTTTCTGTTTTCCCTTGTGTGAGGTGGGCACCAGTTCGTGGGCCACGTCAAACCCGGCCTGACGAAGCTTCCGCTCGAAGGAGCGCAGCTCCGTCCGGCATGAGATTGCCAGAAGACCCCCCCCCTTTAGCGCAGAATGGGCCCGGTGCAAGAAGGACGAATGCGGAACTCCTTCACGATTGGTGACTCCTTCCTGTGGCAACCCGCCCTCGGCGTCGATCACGATGGCCTGGAAGTCCTCCCCGGGCTTGCGCAGGGCGCCGGACAGAGTCTGGCGCCGGACCGCGAGGCGGGGGTCTGAGAGTTGTTGCGGATGGAGCTCGCCAAGGTGCTCCCGGTGCCAGGAGGGGAGTTCCTCAAAGGGCTCTGCGACCTGAAATACAGCCTTTTTCTGGGGAAGTGTCTCCCGTAAGGCGGCCAGCGTGAAGCCTAACCCCAGCCCGGAGATCAGGATTCGGGGCTGCCGGACCGAACGAAACGGCTGGCCTGCCAACCGACCCAGTTCGGCGGCGGCATTGTGGGCAAAGCTGCTCTGCAACTGCACTCCGCCACACTGGAGGTAAAACTCCCCATCGTGGCCGACGAGGGCCAGGGATTGGCCTCCGGAGGTCTGTAATTCGGCGAGGATTTGAGCGGGTTTCACAATCGGGACGAGGCGCAGTGTCGCGATGCACGCGGGGAATTCGATCCAAAAGTCATTCCCATCTTTCGCCGGGTGGTCGCCAGCACAACGAAGGACGGCCCTGCCGCCTCATCGCCACGAGTCTATGAATAGCAGTAATTTCCGAACCTCGAGGCTTGTCACGCTTTTGCGGGGAGGAGTAAGGTGTCGTGCGATGTCTGAAGATACACCACCACAAGATGCTCCCCCGCCGCCCGCTGCGCCTCCTGCTGGAGGACCTCCACCAGGGGCAGAGAAAAAAGTGCTGGCAGGAATTCTCGGCATCCTGATCGGTTCTCTTGGGGTTCACAAATTTGTCCTTGGCTACACGAAGGAGGGGCTGATCCAAATCGCCATTTCGGTAGTCACCTGTGGAATCGGCGGCCTTGTTGGCCTGATCGAAGGCATCATCTACCTGACCAAGTCCGACGAGGAGTTCGTCGCCACCTACATCCAAGGGAAAAAGGGCTGGTTCTAGCCTGAATTGAGCTCGCGCCCGGACTCGCGATGCCATTGTGGAACGAGAAGGACTGGCGGGAGCTATTCCGCCTCCGGAGGACGATCGCCCGCGCGGAACAGGCGCTCAGCGAGATCGATCGTACGATCCTGCCCAAAGGGTTGTGTGAAAGCGATCTCGCCATTCTCGAACGCTTGGTGCGCAAAGGCTCTCGACCCGTCAACGGCTTGGCCAGACAGGTGGGCCTGACGAGCGGGTCAATGACCTCTGCGGTCCAGCGCCTCCTCCGGCGGAAGCTTGTGGAAACAAAGCGGGATGGGGAGGATAAGCGGGTCGTCTGGGTCTCGGTGACCCGCGACGCCGAAGAGATCGTGGAGCACTTTTCCCGGAAGCGGGGAGAGGCTCTCGAGGTCGTGTTCCACAAGTGGTCGGAGCGCGAACGCAGCGTCCTGATGAGCCTTCTGCGCCGGGCCCGCAGGGATGCGGAGGAGGCCCGGGAGGCCCCCGTTTAGGGACCACGGATTCCGGCAGGCAGGGGGACAAGAAGGCGGGCAACGGCCGGGTCCTTCGGGAGAAGCTCCTTGGGAGCGCGCCAAGGATATAGGCTTCAAAAGCGGTTGAGAGTGTGGCAGGGTTCCGCGGTTCGGTGGCCGATAGCAGGCCTTGCGAACACGGCCTCCTCCTCTGTCAAGGCGTCGGATGCGGCCTTGCCTGCTGGTGGGACGGCGCTACGTTCCCCATCCTTATCCACCCATGATTACTTTTCTCCTTATCCTGGCGGTGGTGGCGATTTTCAACGTCATCATTTTTGTTCACGAGCTGGGACACTTCCTCGCCGCGAAGTGGAGGGGCCTGCGGGTCGACCGGTTCCAGATCTGGTTCGGCAAGCCCCTCTGGAAAAAGGAAATCAACGGCGTGCAGTATGGGCTTGGGTGGCTCCCTGCGGGAGGGTTCGTGGCTCTCCCCCAGATGGCGCCCATGGAGGCGGTCGAAGGAAGTAACCGTGACTCCGGGGAGCCTCTTCCTCCGGTCAAACCCCTGGACAAGATCATCGTGGCCTTTGCGGGGCCCCTTTTCAGTTTCCTGCTGGCGCTCACGTCGGCTTTTGTCGTGATGGGAGTGGGGAAGCCCAAGGATACGGTCGAAAGCACCGTAATCGGATGGGTGGACGAGGACGGAGTAGCCCATGGAAAGCTCCAGGTCGGGGACGAGATCCTGCAGGTAAACGGCAACCCGGTGAATGGATTTGCAGGATCCGCGCAATTCGATTCGGTGCAGGAAAGCGTGATGCTGAGTGAGGGGGACCTGATTGAATTCCTTGTAAGGCGCAACGGCGAGGAGGTGCGCGTCACGACCGACTTCAAGATCCCGGATACCCGCTGGTGGGAACGGAAGGGCATGAGGACGGTGGGAATCTGGGTGGAGAACCAGGTCATCATCGAAAGCGTTCTGGAAGGGGGCCCGGCCGATCGCGCGGGTCTCCAGGTTGGCGACGAGATCGTCTCGGCAGACGGGGAGGAGCTCAGAAGCCGGCGGCGCCTTACGGATATCGTCCATAATTCTGAAAACGAGGAGCTGTCTCTTGTGGTCCGGCGTGGAGAGACAACAGTAGAGCTCGCGGTCACCCCCCTCAGGCCCACCAATGCGGACCGGCCACCGATGATCGGGGTAGGCTTTGAGTTCGGGGACGAGTTCACGCAGACGATTTATCATCCCGGTCCGCTGGAACAGGTCGCGGACAGTGTGCGCATGATGTGGGTGACCCTGGCCAAAATCGTGTCGCCGAAGTCCGATGTCGGAATTCAGCACCTGTCTGGCCCGGTGGGCATTGGCGGTGTGATGTTTGACATGCTCAGCATGGAGGGCGGCTGGCGCCGGGTTCTGTTTTTCATGGTTCTTTTCAATGTGAACCTTGCCATTCTCAACATGCTGCCGTTTCCGATCCTCGATGGCGGGCACATTGTCCTCGCCACCGTCGAAATCGTGGCGGGCAAGTTCAACGCCTTGTTCACCCGGCTGCTGGAGGTTGTTCAGTTTGCCTTTTTCTTCCTCCTGCTGGGTCTCTTCCTCTTTATTACTTCCAAGGATATCGGGGATCGCGTGGGGACGGGGGGCGGAGAGGAGCCCGCCACGTACGAGTGGCCTGAATAGGCCCGGCTTCCCGCGTGACAGGCGGTTTCGCTTGCACCCCGGAGGCATTCGTCCGAATCTAACAGTTACCTTGAGGAATTTCCTGGCGCCAACTTCGATTAACGCCGCGCGCATCACCTACCTGCTGGTCTGTGAACTGGCGGGAATCGGGGTCTCGATGAGCACGCGAGGGATGGGCTACTTTGAGATTCCCCTCTGGGCGGGGGTTCTGGTGGGCCTCTCGGTGGCGGGAATAATCCTGCTTTGCGAAACCTCCCTCCGCGCCTTCACGCTGCGGGGATTTGCCAATACCTCGTTCGGAATCCTCGTTGGTTTGTTCTGCGCCTGGCTGATCACCAAGCTGAACTACCAGAAGGCAGTGGAGGGCATCCTTGTAGGCCTCAATCCCGACTACGAGGCCAGCGCGGTTGAGTTGGCCTATTCGATCAATTTTGGAATCAACATTTTCCTCTTCGCCAGCCTGGCGTTCCTGGGCGCGGTCCTCGCGATGCGGAGCGGGCGTGATGATTTCGCCTTCATCATTCCCTACGTCCGGTTCCGGCAGGATGCGGCCTCGGGGCAGCCCCTCCTCCTCGACGCTGATGTGATCATGGATGGCCGGGTTCCACGCGTCCTGGCCTCGGGCTTCCTGAACGGCCGGCTCATCGTGCCCCGGTTCATCCTGGACGAGCTCAAGGTCCTCTCGGACTCGCCCTCAGAGGGCAAGCGGCAGCGAGGGCAACGCGGGCTCGACTGCCTGGAGGATATGCAGCAGGACAGCGACATCCGGATTTCGGTCCATGAGGCGCCTGAGGGCTCGCAGGCCGATGGAATGGATGCGCGTCTCATCCAGACTGCGCGGCTGCTGGGAGCACGGCTGCTCACGACGGACGAGAATCTCGCCAAGGTGGCGCGGCTGCAGAGCGCCGAGGTGCTCAACATCAATGATCTGAGCGAGGCCTTGAAACCAGCGGTGGCGGTGGGAGAGAAGATTCATCTGGCCCTGGTGCGCGGAGGCAAGGACGAGCATCAGGCGGTGGGATATCTTCCGGATGGCACGATGATCGTGGTCAACCATGCGGTGGCGAGTATCGGGTCGACGCAGGACGTGGTGGTGATCTCCACTCTCCAGACGGCGGCGGGGCAGATGGTCTTTGCGGAACTCTATGAAACCAGCGAGGCGGAAGCCTAGGGTCGCGACCGGGAGCGGGGCCTTTCCGCCTTCCTGTGCTGGCCAACCTGCCAGCCGGCGTGTATGCGGTCATGGTTATGAAGGTGACGGTCCTTATGTTGGTTCTTATTCCGCTGCTCCTCATCGGGGAGCGTTCGCGCGCGGACCCCGCCGCCCTCTCTGTGATGGAGGGCACCTTCAAGCTCTTCAACAGGGACAGCACGGCAACCTGTTTCCTGCTCCATGGTGAAGGAGAGCCCCGGGAGGTCTACCTCGTTACGGCCGCTCACGTCCTGGAGAAGGCGACCGGGGAGGAGGCGATCCTCGTGCTACGGGACGCCCGGCCGGATGGCACCTATGTGCGGCGCGATGTTCCCTTCAAGATTCGAAAGGGAGACAGGAGCCTTTGGACAAAGCACGGGGAGGAGGATGTGGCTGCCATGCTGCTTGAGATTGACGGGCCCCCGCTGCCCGCGCTCCCGGTTGCGGTGCTTGCCCGCGAAGAGGACCTCAGGCAGGAAGCCATCACGGTCTGCAGCAAGGCGTGGATGCTTGGCTATCCGGCCCGGATGGAGGCCAATGGCGCGGGATTTCCCATCGCCCGCAACGTCTCGATTGCAAGTTTTCCTCTGGTCCCGGTTGAACCTCACCGAACCTTCATGGCCGATGGCAGCACCTTCGCCGGAGATAGCGGAGGCCCGGTTTTCGTGGCCCGTGCGAGGGGGGAGCGCGCGGGCCAGCCCATGGTCCTGGGAATGATGGTGGCCCAGTACCGCAATGATGAGAAAATCAAAACCCTTCATGAAGAGCGCCTCATGCGGCACCGCCTGAGCCTGGGGAAGGTCGTGCAGGCGGAGTTCATCCGGCAGACGGTGGCGGCAGTGAAGTGAGGCCCCCGGGAAGGGGCGGCGCTTCGCCGTGGCGG
>CAWWCX010000142.1:0-9054 GCA_963935445.1 uncultured Roseibacillus sp. | reverse complement strand
CACACTGCATATCGTCGGCAGCGTCAGATGTGTATAAGAGACAGATCTACTGGAACAGGTAGTCCCTGCCGGACGGCAACCCGCCCTCCGCAATACTGCCCACCCCTACTGCCCTGCAGACAAAACCGCCTCCGCCATGCGGAGCGCATCCCGGTTCTCCCGCACCGCATGCACACGGTGCACCAACGCCCCTTTCCTTCTGGTTGCCGCCGTGAGGGCCACCGTAGGCCATTCACGCAGGGATGGTGAATCGTCACCGAGGACTTTCCCGATAAAGCTCTTGCGTGAAAGGCCGATGAGCAGAGGCCGCTGCCCAACCACCAGCTGGTCGAGGTCGCGCAGAAGGGACAGGTTGTGCTCGAGGGTCTTTCCGAATCCAATTCCCGGATCGAAGCAAAGCCGGTCTGCCTCGATACCCGCAGCGGTGAGAGCCCGGAAGCGCTCCTCGAAGTAATGTCGCACTTCCACAACTACATCCCGGTAGGATGGGCTTTCCTGCATGGTGCGCGGTTCTCCCTGCATGTGCATGACAACTATCCCGCATTTCGAGCCCCTGCACACCTCCACCATCGCCGCATCGGCCCGTAAGCCGGAAATATCATTCACGATATCCGCACCCGCCAGCAGCGCAGCCCGCGCTACCGCCGCCTTGGTCGTGTCGATCGAGATCAGACCCTGCCACTCATTCCGCACGGCTTCCACCACCGGAATCGTCCGGCTCAATTCCTCATTCTCTGAAACGGGCGCCGCCCCCGGGCGGGTAGATTCTCCACCGATATCAACGATCTCCGCCCCCTCCGAGATCATGGCGCGGGCCCGCTCAAGCGCACTCGCCACCGTCTCGAAATGTCCCCCGTCGGAGAAGGAGTCGGGAGTCACATTCAGGATTCCCATGATCACTCCCCGCTTCAGTTCAAGGACGCGATTGCCAGTCTTCCAGTTCACGGTTCGGGATTCACCCAAACCCATTTCGGCCCGCGTGACACAACAAAAATCAAAGCTCCCTACCCATAGGCGTTATCAAAGCCCCTTGTGGCTCCGCCTGAAGTCCATTCAACATTGCCATCCCGACTGCGAGGAGATAGAATTTCGGCCCCATGCACACCTTGCATCCACGCAGCATCCCTGCGCTCCTGCTGGCCTTTATCACCCTCTCCACGGCAACAGGACTGGGCCAGCCTCCCAGGGGAAAATCCTTCCCGGACAAGTTTCAGGAGAAGTGGGAAAAAACGGGGCCGAATGTACGCGTCAAGCGGCACCAGGATGGCTCACGCACCGTCTTCCGACGCAGTCCGGACGACCGAACTCTTGTAAAGCGCACATGGGGATCGAATGGGGTGGTCAAAATGATCGTCGTCTACCGGCTGAATAGCGGGGGCGACCCTCTCGCCTGCAAGATTTACGACGGCAGAGAAGCCCTCCTTTACAAGGTCTCCTACGGCTACAGCAAGTCCAGCGGCCTGCTTCAGGCCGAGCGTATGTTCGATGCCCGTGCCCAGCGGATCAACCCGAGCACGGGAAAGGAGATGCCCATTCGCGTGATGTATTACAATTACGATGCGCAGGGCAACCCCACGGCTCCGGAAGTCTACACCTTCAAGGAGGGAAAGAAGGCTGAGGAGGTCTTCGGCGCACAGGGAACCTTCCCACGCGACAACCCCTTCAAACCCTGACTCTCCGGTGAAGGCTTTCGGCCCGAAACCATGAAGGGCGCCGGCACGCTTGCCTCCCTCGTTGCGGCCGCCGCTCTTGCCGGCCTGCTCCTCGCCCTGCTCAAACCTCGCCCGGCCGAAGAACAGGAAGAGGGCGCATCTCCAGCCGGTATCGAGCAATACGTCGAGGAGACGGTTGGTCTGCGTTTCAAAACGGCCCCCGACGTGCGCCGGGTGACGAGGGACGGCTTCCTCATCAGCATTGAAGAGAGTCTTGCCTCCCACTTCGGTCCGGGTGGGCTCGCCCGGCGCGCCCGTGCACTGGAACTCCTGGGATTCCGTGAGTTCGCCAATCGCTCCATGAAGGAGGGCTTCATCGGCCTCCAATCCGTTGGCGTACGAGGATGGCTCAACGAACAGGAGGGTCACCTCCTCGTCCTCGACGATTTTGACGAGAGTACCATCGAGGACCGCGTCATCCTGCACGGGCTCCTTGCCCGGCTTCTTGTTCATCAGCATAGCCCAACCGTGATCGGGCGACCCGGAGACGACGAATGGATGGCCCAGACCGGGCTGCGCGCGGCCATTGCAGAATCCCTGAAGGCCAAGCTGCGCTCCGAGAACCGGCAGGCATTCGAGCTGCCCACCTCCTTGATCACCGAGCGGGAAGCTCTCCTGAGCACGCTCCCCATTTACCTTGCCGCCCTCGGGGAACTTCCACAGGAGCGCGGAGCCGCCCGGATCTATCTCGAGACCCGCCTGCGCACGGGGGAGCGGACCCTTCCAGACCTCATCGAGAACCCTCCGCCCACCACCTATGAGTTGCTGGGCGGAAATGCGTCCAGCCTCCGCCAGCCTTTACTCCCGTCGCCACCCCCGGACGGGGAATCCCAGCTCGAAGAGTCTCTGGGCGCTCTCCAGCTCCAGACCCTCATCGAGTGGTTCGAGAGCTACGAACAGGCCCAGGCCCTCGCCCTCCTCTGGCGTGGCGACCGCTACCGCCTCTTTGCCAATGCCAGCGGCGATCACCTCCTGTGGGTCTGTCAGTGGGCAACGGAAGCCGCTGCCAAGCGGGCAGCCGAGATTCTCTCCCGTCAGCAGGAACGCCCCGGCACCGAAGAACGGGCCTTTTCCGTAACCGCCCAGGGCAGGATCACCGTGCTTGCCAACTGCGCGGACATGGAGATGATCCGGTTCATTCAGGAAGGCGACTTTCGAGCTCTGAAATAGACAACCCCGCCCCGGTCACGTTACCTTGCCGCATATGATCGCCAAGCGTGTCTCCTTCGTCGGTCGAGTCCAGGGCGTGGGCTTTCGCTACACGACCAGGGAGATCGCAACCGGATTCGACGTGGTGGGAAGTGTGAAAAACCTCGCCGACGGCACAGTCGAAATGGAAGTGATGGGCGAAGAGGATGAGGTAGGGGAATACCTTGCCGAGATCACGGACGAGAGCCCGGTTGCCCACTTCATCAAGGAAGTGCACACTGAGGAGATCCCCCTCCTCGAGCAGGCAAAGGGTTTCCGTATCGCAAGGTAAACCGCCTTCCGCGCAGGCACGCCCTACCCGTCCTCTACAATCACCCGGTAGACCTCACTCTCCCGAAAGGGAAAGACGGGCCAGGTTGTTTCTGTCCCATCCGCAAAGGTTGACGCTTTCTCGCGCCAGCACAGGTCGTCACCGAGAACCTGGATCACATAAAAAGTGCCCGGGACACTCGTCCAGGTCAGCAGGATCTCCTCAAATTCCGGGTCATAGGAGACCTGCTTCAGCTCAATCCTTTCAACCCCGACGAGCTCGGTCTCGATGGTGGCAGGATCGATGATGAAATTGATGATCTGAGGAGGGCCTCCCCCGGAGGAAATCGACCCGGTCGCTTGCGTGATCCGTGACACACTCTGCGAAACACATTTCAGGTCGGTTGTATCGAGGTAGTCCGGGCCCGGTCCCGGTTCGAGGGCCTCCTGCCGGAAATCCAGGCGCATGCTTGGGTTGACCCCGAGCGGGGCTCCCCCGGGAAATGATGGAAAGGTCCCACCATCTTCCCCTGTGACGTTGACCTTGAAGAAGTCCACCGTGTCGCCACCCACCTTCACATCCCGGATTTCCATGGTACGCGGCGGCCCCGCCGAGCCTGAATCGACCATCCCGTGCCATGTGTGTGCACCAATCGTGATCTTCATCTCAACATTCACCCCGTCGTAATACTCTTCCTCCTGCCAGAAGAGTTGGTCCGTGGTGGGGCTGAACAGCTGACTGAAAATCGTTCCCGGGCTGCCATTGTCATAGCTGAGCTCAAGCGAGACCTCATCAGTGATGGCAGCGATCTGGCTCAGGTCCGCACCCAGGACAAAACTGACCGTTCCCGTGGCGGTCCATCGGACCTCTGCAGCGCGCCCGGCAGAGGAACCAAACGCAAGGACAGGAAGAATAAGGACAAGGCGGGAGAGCATCACAGGCAGGCCTCTGTTGCTTAAACGAGGGCCGCATCATCCGCAAGTCCCCGCCCCTGTCCTCCTCGGAATCTTCAGCTTCCGGTTTCCGCGCACACCCACTTAAGGTAAGCCTCGCTTCCATGCTCCACCGGCAGGGCCAGCACCTCCGGCACATCATAAGGATGCATTTGACGCAATTCGCTCTCGAGCTCTCTACAACGCCCGGCGCTCGTTTTGAAAACCGCCAGCACTTCCGATTCGCTGGTAACCTTGCCCTGCCAGCGGAAAACGGACTCAACGGCGGGGATCAGATTCACACACGCTGCCAGTTGCTTTTCAACCAGAAGTGTGCCAATCTGTCGCGCCTCAGGGAGATCCGGGAAGCTGCACAACACGACCTGGACATCTGTCATCTGTCCCGACTATCGGGGAATCACCAGCCAACAACCAGCAAAGAGACCGTGAATAGCGGCTTCATCGAGAAACTGATCGCTCGGCTAGACCGCCTGAGCCCCCGCCAGGTGAAGAACCTGGTGGACCGGCTGGTGCGCGAGCGGGGTTTTCTCGAGAACGTCTTCGAAGCCCTCCAGGAAGGTGTCCTCATTCTTGATCCTGACGGGGCCGTGACCTTCCTCAACAACGCCGCCTGCGGCTTGTTCGGACTGGAAGCAGGCGCGGCAGTCGGACAGCCGCTTGATACCCTGGTGCGAGGCCTGAACTGGTCCTCTCTCACCGGGCCCGGTCGCCACAGCGTGAACCGGGACCTTGAGGTCTTCTACCCGGAGAATCGCTTCCTCAATTTCTACCTCTCGCCCCTCGTTGAGGATGTCAACGGCAAGGAGGAACTCCTCGGTTATGTCATGCTTGTGCGCGATATTACGGAATCGCGCCGCGAGACCGAGGAGGCCATCGAGAGCGAGAAACTGAATGCGCTCACCCTGCTCGCTGCGGGCGTGGCCCACGAAATCGGCAATCCACTGAATTCCCTCGGCATCCATCTCCAGTTACTGGAGCGCAAGGTGAACGACCTGCCACCGGGGGATTGCGAGAAGCTCCAGGAGCACCTCACCACCGCTCACAATGAGATCCAGAGGCTCGACAGCCTGCTCAAGGAGTTTCTTCACGCCATCCGTCCCGCAAGCCCGCTCCGCAAGCCCGGAAACCTGAACCTCGTTCTGGAGGATACCCTGACGCTCCTTGCTCCCGAGTTGAAGGAGCACAATGTGAGCGTGCATCTGGACCTGGCAGATGACATGCCCTCCCTTCTTCTCGATGACAATCAACTCAAGCAGGCCTTCTTCAACCTGCTCAAGAATGCCTATCAGGCCCTTCCAGGCTCGGGTGGGGAAGTGCATGTCGAGTCCCGATTCAATGAATACGAGGTCGTGTTCTCGGTCCGCGACAATGGTTCGGGTATCTCTCCTGAGGTAATGGGCTCTCTTTTCGAACCCTTTCGCTCCGGACGGAAGTCGGGCACTGGCCTGGGACTGCTCATCGTCCGCCGCATCGTTCGAGACCATGGGGGAGAAATCGAGGTCGAGAGCGAGGAAGGGCAAGGGACAACCGTGCGCCTGTACTTCCCTGTCGTGGAAAAGCGTGTCCGCCTCATTGAGGATACCACCAGCAAACCCAAATCCGTAATCGAGGTCTGAGAGCACTTCCCTCTTCAGCTTGCGAACCTTTTCCCCTTCCCATGTCTCCCATTGTTCTCATCGTTGACGACGAAAAACCAACTCGTGACGGCCTGCGGCAGGCGCTCGACGAGCGCTTTGAAGTCTACGTGGCAGCAGACACCCGTGAGGCCCGCCAGGTCCTGAAGAGCGAGCCCGTAGATGTCCTCCTGACCGATCTGCGCCTCGGTGCAGACTCCGGCATGGACCTCCTCGATGAAGCCCTCACCCTTCCCAAGCCACCGGTCTCGATCATGATGACCGCCTATGGCTCGGTCGACACTGCGGTTGAGGCCATGCGCCGGGGTGCGTGGCACTTTGTCACCAAGCCCCTTAATCTTGAGGAAGTAGAGCTGCTCGTCACCCGCGCCGTCCGCGGTCGCCGAATCGAAAGCGAAAACCGCCGCCTCAGCACCGAGAACCGCGAACTCAAGAAGAAGACCGCAAGCCAGAGCGCCGGGCTGGAACGCCTGATCGGAAAATCCGAGGCGATCACCCGCATCGGGGAAATGGTTACCCAGGTCTCCCCTACCCGTGCGACCGTCCTCATCGAGGGCGAATCCGGAACCGGTAAGGAACTCGTTGCCCACGCTCTCCACGGGCTGAGCGGGCGTCCCGCCGACAAGCTCGTCATCGTCAATTGCGCGGCCCTCTCACCTCAACTGCTCGAATCCGAGCTTTTCGGACACGAGAAAGGGGCGTTCACCAGCGCACATCAACGGCGCATCGGGCGTTTCGAACAGGCAGATGGCGGGACCCTCTTCCTCGACGAAATCGGAGAGATCGACTCTGCCACCCAGGTGAAGCTTCTCCGTGCCCTCTCCGAGCGCACGATTGAGCGTGTGGGTGCGAACAAGTCCATCGAGGTGGACGTCAGGGTAGTAGCCGCTACCAACAAAAACCTGCGGGAACTGGTAGCCTCTGGTGAATTCCGGGAGGATCTCTTCTTCCGTCTCAACGTCGTAACAATCAGGATGCCCCCTCTCCGGGAACGAGCTGAAGACGTTGTTCTTCTCGCAAGTGCCTTCCTGCAGGAGTTTGCAGAGGAAAACGGGCGACCCGTCAAGCCTCTGAGCGACGACGCCCTGAAACTCCTGCGCAGTTACTCCTGGCCAGGCAATGTCCGGGAATTGCGAACTGCCATCGAACATGGCGTGGTCATGTCCAACGAGGATCGCATTGCGCGCCACCATCTCCCTGAGTTTCTCGATCAAGCCGGGATTTCACCCCTCCCTCGACCCTCTAATCAGGGCTCCAAGCCAGAAAAGGACCTTGCGCCCACCGACGAATTTAACTTGCATGCCATTGAAATGCACGCCATCCGGAGCGCCCTGCGGCATACGAGCGGGAATCGCACCAAAGCGGCAGATCTCCTCGGCATCAGTCGGCGCACCCTGCAACGGAAACTGAAAGACCTTTCGAGCGCTTAGGACGCACCCCGATCAAAACCCGTATCATGAGTAACGCAGACACTCCTGGCTCCGTAAACGCCGGCACCATCATCCGCCGCGTTCTGTTCTTTATCCTGCTCATCGGGCTCTCCCTGCTCTACCTCCTGGTCACCTTCCGGGGATTGGACTCCCCCAAGGGCATGGACCAGGCCCAGATTGGGCGCGAAATTGCACGGGGCAACGCGTTTACCACGAAGGTCCTGCGCCCGATTTCAATATGGAAGAGCTCCCAGGTGCAGGAGGGAGACCCGATCATCCAGAAAGCAAACTATGACACCTACCACGCACCACTCCACCCCATCCTGCTGGGCTGGACCCTGAAACTGGTCGACGGGGACGATGCAGACAAGTGGCGCATGACCGAGAATGACACGGTCTACAAGCTGGACAGGATCGTAGCCGCAACTTCCGTGATCTGCTTCCTCATCGCCATTGGGGTGAACTATCTGCTCATCTCCCGCATCTTTGACGCCAAGATCGGGGGAGTCACTGCCCTCCTAATGCTCCTGTGCGAGCTTAACTGGCGATTCTCGCAGACGGGCCTGCCACAGATGTTCATGCTGCTGCTGTTTTCCTGCGCCTGCTTCTTCGCCTACCGGGCGGTGGAAGCCACCGAGGAAGGCCGCGTCGCACTCGCTCCCGCCCTCATTGCCGCCGCCTTTTTCGGCCTTCTTGCCCTCACCCACTGGCTCACCATCTGGATCATTCTGGGCTTCGCCATCTACGCCGGTTTTTTCCTGCGCCCAAGGGGAGCGGCAGGCCTGGCAGCGCTCGGCTTCGTCGCTCTCCTCTCCATCTGGCCGCTCCTCAAGAACAAGCAGCATTCCGACAGCCATGGAGGCACGGCCATCTACGCCCTGTTCAACGGACTGGGCACCAGTGAGGACTCGGTAATGCGCACCTACGACATCGGGGATTCCTACCTGCCCCTGGAGAACCTCCCGTTCAAGATCATCCGCACGACTCTCCTTCAGGCTGGCGACCTCTACATTAATCTCGGCTCCATCCTCACCGCCCCTCTTTTCTTCCTGACCCTCCTCCATCCGTTCAAACGAAGATCGATTGCGAATTTCCGATGGTGCCTCCTCCTCATGTGGTTATTCGGTGCAATTGGAATGGCTATTTTCGGCCTGACGGGAAGCGCCACCGATCCCAACCAGCTTCACATTCTCTTTGCGCCCCTCTTTGCCGCCTACGGACTCGCATTCGTTGCAATCCTCTGGAGTCGGCTCAGGGTCGGCATAGAGATTCCTCCCCTGCGCAATGCCCACTTCGTCGTGGTAGTCCTGATCAGCGCCGGACCAATGGTCCTCGACCTTCCGCCGCAGATTGTACAGGTCGGCAAAGCCGGCACGCAGCCCCCCCACTGGCCCCCCTACTTCCCGGCTGCGCTCAACATAAGACTGGCCGAAGAGGTGCGGAGTGACGAAATCATTGTCAGCGACCAGCCATGGGCAGTGGCCTGGTATACTGACCGGACCTCCCTCTGGCTCCCGAAGCGCGTGGACGACTTCAATTACCTGGAGGATCTCGCAGAATCGCAGGATACTCCGTTCGCCGGCATCCTGATCTCACCCTACTCCAACAGCAGCAAGACCCTTTTCTCCGTACACCGTGAATACGAGGAATGGTCGCCACTCATCCTCGACGGGTGGGCCTCCTACTCGGTGCAACGTCCCCCCGGCCTTCTTGCGTCCTTTGACCAGGACACCAAGGCGATCCTCTCGCGCTATCCCAACAACCGCCGCCTTGTGGACAGCCTCCTCATCTTCTGGTCCGTCACACCCGGTACAGGCACAACCTGTCTCTTATACACATCTGACGCTGCCGACGATATGCAGTGTG
>CAWWCX010000141.1:0-9093 GCA_963935445.1 uncultured Roseibacillus sp. | reverse complement strand
AACGATGCTCTCCCTCACTGAGCTCAACCTCCCCGTTGAAGACCCCCCGCGAACGCGGCGCACCGCTCACCTCCCCCTCTTCAAGTTCCTTGCCATCGAGCAGTATTCGCCAGCGTGCCGTCTGCCCCTTCGGGCGTCCCCGCTCATTCTCGATACGATAACTGACCCTCAGGCTGTAGGTCCCCTTCTTGCTGAATTTTCGATCTACCCCTACCGTATGCTCCTTGTCCGCCTCCATGAAGCGGGCGCTCTGCTGATTATTTCCCCGCTCTCGGAAGTTGCCCGGGTCGATCATGATCGGAAGCCTCCGCACCACCGTGGTGGGAAGAGCCAGTTCTGCGATGTTCTCCGCCGCCATCAGGTACTTCTCCAGGAGCAGGGGGGAAACCGTCAGGACGTCCCCGATAGTGTCGAACCCGAAACCGGTATCGTCCGGAGGGAAGTTATCATCAACGTTGTAGCTGACTCCCACCAGGTCAAAGATCGTATTTCGATACTCTTCCCGGTTCAGGCGCCTGATCGTCACCCGGCCCGGATCGGGATTCTCAGGGTCGAGTTTCAGGACATTGCCCTCAATCCAAGAAGTGAGAAACCTCCGCTCCTCGGGAGAGGGTTGAAAATCCTCATCGACAGGCGGCATGAGATGAGTCCGGGCGTTTCTCCATACCCGCAGCCAAAGGTCATGATTGGAAAGGTGGCTGGAGAGATCCTTGAATTCGTCGAGGGAGATATCGCCCTTCTTCGCTCCATCTCCATGGCAGTCATAGCAATAATCCTGGAGCAGGGGCTCAATCTTGTCCTTGAACTCCCTTGCTGCGTCCGCCGCAGCCATTCCTGCGGGAACAAGTATGGCTGCAATGATCCGACCCAAAGCTCTCATGCTGATACCTCCCATACGATGCGGCTCATGGTGATTTAACAACGATATATTACGCTCCTCTTCTACCGCTCTCCACCGGGTCGTCGAGAACCATCGTAAACCTCCGGAAATCCCTTGACTCACTTGCATCCAACACCCACCCATCCCCTCCGCTGCATTATGAAGTCCGCAATCACTCTTGCCCAGGTGCCTGAAGCCAAGGCCGGGCCCTTTGTCTTCCACCAGCCTCTTTCCGAAGGCTTCGCCAAGGCCGCCGAACTGGGCTTTGACGCCGTCGAACTTTTCCTTCCCGGGCCGGACTTTATCGGGCTGGACGAGGTGAAATCCATGGCCTCCGCGCACAACTTGGCTGTCGCCGCAGTCGGAACCGGGGCGGGCATGGTGCAACATGGGCTTTCCCTGACCGACCCGGACCCCGGCAGGCGCAGGGAGGCTCTTGCCTTTGTCCTCTCCATGATCGACTTCGGCGGACAATTGGGAGCACCCGCAATCCTCGGGTCCATGCAGGGCAGGTGGGGAGGGGAGGTCTCCCGCGAACAATCCCTGGAGTGGCTCACCGAGGCCCTCCGGGCGGCCGATGAACGGGCCGCCAGCCACGGGGCCGTCTTCATCTACGAGCCTCTCAATCGCTACGAAACCAACCAGTTCAATCAGCTCGCTCCCGCCGCCGAATACCTGACACAAAATGGTCTGGATCATACCGTTCTCCTCGCCGACCTCTTCCACATGAATATCGAGGAGAGAGATCTTGCCGAGGCCCTCCGGGCGGCCGGCCCCAAGGTTGGACACGTGCACTTTGCCGACTCCAATCGACAGGCAGTTGGATTTGGTCATACGGAAATGCCCTCCATTCTCTCTGCCCTCCGTGAAATCGATTACAAGGGTTACCTCTCCGCGGAGATCTTTCCCCTCCCCGACGCGGACGCCGCGGCCGCCCAGACGATCAAGGCTTTCAGGGAGCTGGCCGGTTGAGGGCGGACCTTTTGGCAGCCTCCCTGCCTGCATCCAGAATTCATCTTGAGCATCCAGCGACACCCCATGAAAACGCGTCCCCTCGGAAACACCGGTCTCGACCTGCCTGTTCTTGCCTTCGGGGCCTCCTCTCTCGGGCAGGAGTTTCGCCCCGTGCGCCTCGAGGAGGCCCTCGATTCCGTCAGGGTCGCCCTCGACCTCGGCATCAACTTCATCGACACCTCTCCCTTCTACGGCCGGGGCATGTCGGAGGTCCTCCTCGGCATCGCACTTCGCGACGTTCCGCGCGAGTCCTACCTCCTCGGCACCAAGCTCGGCCGTTACTCCCTGACCCACTTTGATTTTTCCTCCAGGCGCGTCGACGAAAGTGTCCACGTTTCCCTTCACCGCCTCGGCACGGATTACCTCGACGTCCTTCTGCTTCACGATGTTGAATTCGTCGCACTTCCACAGATCTGGGAGGAAACAATCCCTGCCGCGCTCGCCCTGAAGGAGAAGGGGCTCGTCCGGGCGGTGGGATTCTCCTGTTACCCGATGAAGACCTTCCACACCGTTCTCGACCACGCCGAGGATGAGCTCGACTGCATTCTCTCCTATAACCAATACACCCTCCAGAACACCGCCCTCGCAGACAGCCTCCTCCCTCGCCTCCTCGACAAACGCATCGGAGTCATGAATGCGGGGCCCTTCTCCGCGCGCCTGCTCACCAATGCTCCCCTCCCCGAGTGGCTGAAGGAGCCCGAGGAGGTCAAGTCCGCCGCCCGTCAGGCAGCCCGGCTCTGCCAGGACGAGGGAGTCGACATCGCTCAACTTGCCCTCCAGTTCTCCTGCAGCCATGAGGATATCGCCACCTGCGTGGCCGGAAGCGCCAATCCCGACAACGTCCGCAAGTGGGCCGAATGGCTCGAAAAACCCGTTCCCGAGGATCTCCTCGCCGCTGTGCTCGGAATCTTTGAACCCGTCAAGAACATCGGCCACGCCGAGGGACTCCCTGAAAACAACTAGGGACCCAGCACCGGGTCGGCACGCCGCCCGCACGCACCGGAAACCTGTCATCCCCCTTTCCATTTCTCTCCTTCCTCCTGCTTGAACCAATGAAAACCATCGACAAATACACCTTCGGTGTCGGAGATCGCTTTGCCCACCAGGCCGAGGCTCAGCTCCGCGCCTTTCAGAAACTGGCCCAGCAGGGCATCCAAGTCACTCCGGTCTGGAACAAGTCGAACCGGGAGCACCTTATCGTGGGCTCCGAGCCACAGGGCACACGCGCTGCAGCGGATGCCGCCGTCGCCAACCTCGGCTGGAGCTCCGAATACCTTCTCGACGCCGATCACATCAACCTCGATACCGTCGAACGCTACCTTCCCCACTGCGACTTCTACACCATCGACGTCGCCGATGACATCGGCACGCCCGCACCAGCTGAGGAGATCGAGGCCTTTATCGAGCGGCACCCGGAACTCATCGGCACGATCACTATTGAGGGCATCGAGACCCCGCTTGAAATCACACGTGAGGACGTGGAGAAGACCGCCAACCAATTCCTCAAGGCCTGCGAACTCGCCAGCAAGATCTATCGCCACATCGCCGACAACAAAGGCAACGAAGACTTCATCGCTGAAGTCTCCATGGACGAAACCGACGATCCCCAAACGCCGCCCGAGATGCTCGTCATCCTCGCCGCCATTTCCGACCAAGGCTTCCCCATCCAAACCATCGCTCCCAAGTTCACCGGACGCTTCAACAAGGGTGTCGACTATGTTGGGAATCTCGCCCAGTTCGAGCAGGAGTTCAACGACGACCTTGCGGTCATCGCGCACGCCGTGAAGGTCTACGGACTTCCCGAGACACTCAAGCTGAGCGTCCACTCCGGCTCGGACAAGTTCTCCATCTACGGGCCCATCAAGCGTGCCCTCGCCCGCACCGGCGCTGGCCTCCACATCAAAACCGCAGGCACCACCTGGCTCGAGGAACTCATCGGCCTCGCCGAAGCCGGAGGCGACGGCCTCGCTCTCGCCAAACAAATCTACGCCACCGCCCTCGAGAAAAAGGAAGCCCTGTGCGAACCCTACGCCACGGTCATCGATGTGGATCCGTCCAGACTCCCCAGCTCCGAGGAAGTCAACAGCTGGACCAGCGAGCAATACACCGGCGCCCTCCGCCACGACCAGAGCAACCCGGCCTACAACCAACACTTCCGCCAACTCCTCCACGTCGGCTTCAAAGTCGCCGCCCAACTCGGCGACACCTACCTCGACGCCCTCAAGGCCAACGCCGAAATCATCGGCAAAAACGTCTGCGAAAACATCTACGACCGCCACATGGTCCCCCTCTTCGGCTCATAGGCCCTTTCTCTGGCTCATAGGCCCTTTCTCTCATTCGACCTTCCGCCGGACACGGCGTAGCCCGCAGAGCGCAACCGGAACCTTCAGACCGGTTTCGGCTGAGCAACGCGCAGCCGAAACCAAAACCTACTCCCCCAACGACTCCGGATCCACGTGCAAGTCATGACACGCCCGGATGAAGCTCGCCGCACTCCACGCCTGAAACGCCTTCCCCATCGGACGCGCCGTCTGGCCGTGATGCCACTCGTTGAATTCCCATTCGTGTGACACTCCTCGCGAACACAGTTTCGCGAGCCGCAGCAACTCGCGGCACGCCAGCCCCTCCATCCCAAGCTTGTAGATGTAACGCACCCACATCCCACCCACAAACGGCCAGATTCCGCCGTTGTGATAGTGATTCGGCAAGTTGAGCAAGTTCACCGTATAGTAGCTCCGCCACTCCGGGTCACCGGCCTGCACCGGCGGATAAAGATTCTTCACCAGACCCGGCTCATTCGCCCCCACGCCCCAAAGGAAGCGAAAGGTCATCAAAGCCCGCTCCTTATCGAGGAGGCCCGTCAAAAAAGCCAGGATGTTGCCATAGACATCGCAGCGCCAGCTAAAGCTGAAAGGCGATATCTGCGCCATGAGATAACGCGCATCGCCCAGGGCGTTCTGCGCATCGGTAAAGGAAAAGCGCTGCTCCATATCCAAGTCCGTCACTTCGTGCTGCGAGGTCGACGGCCAAAACTTCTTTACCAGGATCTTCGCCACCACCTTCGCCTGCTCCCGTCGCGCCTTCGCCCGCTCCAAATCCCCCCGATGCTCCAGAATATCAGCAAAACACACGAGGCTCCGATACCACAACACTTCGTCGTAGAGCACGTGATAGCTAAACCCAAAAAGATCCGCCCAATCACTCGCCTCCGGAATCTCTAACAAACCGCAGTTGTTCGAGTCGTGCGCCGCGAGCCAATCCATCGCCAGCTCAAGTCCGGCAAAGTGCCGGTCCACCACCGACCAGTCCCCCGTCTCCCGCGCATACGCCGACATCGCAATGATGATCCACATCACACTGTCGATCGACGCAATCCCGCCCACGCCCATGTACTCCGGCTCGTCCGTCTCGATCCGCACATTCGCCGGGATCTGACCATTCGGCGCCTGTTTCGCCATCAAGGTGTCAAAGGTAGCTACCTGCGCCGTCCGCACCTTCGGGTCGTCAATGTCGAGCGTCCAAATCGTCGTAATCGCACCGTCTCGCGCCCACACCGAACGATAGTTCTCATCACTCCCCGCATAGTCGTTGTGCTCCAAAGAACACGCCGAGAACCCTTTTGGTGTCACGTTGAGCAGAACCGCTTCCCGTGCCTTCTCATACGCGGTCTCCAGAAAGACGCGATCATCATGGGTGAGTTCCCGGTACTCTTCCGGCCGAAACAAAACCCGCCGTGCCGGCTCGTGTGAACTTGAGGGGGTATAATTCATGAATGGGAATCTATGAACACACGACTACAGTCAAGCCAGGTCATCTTCCAAATCCCGGAGATGCTGATAGCAGCCCTTAAGCCGCTCAAAGACCGAGAGCGTCCGCTTCGCCACGCCCGTCCAACCAAACTGCCTCCGCGAAAAGCGCGCCCCTTCCACTGAAAGGCGCTCCCGCAGCGCCTCATGACGCAAGGGCAGCGCCAACAAGGCTCCAAACTCTTCCGCGCAGTTCGGATCGCCGTAGAGCGCATGCAAGCCAAAGTCGACCGCCTCATACAATCCACCATGCGTCGTCACCACCGTCGGCGTCCCGCACGCCATCGCCTCAATCGCCGTCATCCCAAACGGCTCATAACGCGACGGCAAGGCAAACACCCCCCCAGCCCGATAATACGAAGCCATATCCTCATCCTCGATGTAGCCCAGCCACTTCACCGCATCCGCCACCCCGAGCTCTTCACAAAGCCCCTTCCATTCCGACAGCTTCTTCTGATCCCGTTCCGAGTTCGCTCCCACCGCCAACTGAACCCGAGCCTCGGGCACGATCTTCCGCAAGGTCGGCAAAGCCTCGATCAACAAATCGATCCCTTTGTTCGTCGCTGCCCGCCCAACACAGTAGACATCCGTCGGCGCAAATCCCAAGCGTTCGCGCAACTTCCGCAAATGCGGCGGCCGCACCGGCGTGTAACGCCCATCATCAATCCCGGGAGGAATCATTTTAACGTGATCCTCAGGAATTCCATAGTGCTCCGTAATCAGTTCCACCTGCTGATGCGTCGTCGCAATAATCCGGTCGCAATTCCGAAAGACGAGAAACTCTTTATCAATCCGCTCATTGAAGCGATACACCTTCTCAATATCCTCCGCTCCCCGCGCCCCCTGCATGTCCTTCCGCTTCCACCAACCGAGTGAGTGTGGCGTGTGCACGTGCGGCAACTGCAACTCTTCCGCAATCCGCTGCCCAGCCCAACCCGCATCCCAGTAGTGGCTGTTCACCACATCGTAACGAATCCCCGTCCGACGCACCTCCGCCAAAAAGTTCGTCACGAAGTCCGCGATCGACTCGTGCATGTCCTCCTTCCGGATAAACTCCTTCCCGCCAAAGGGAATCCGCCACACCCGCAGACTCTTGTTGATCTCGTCAAACTCCGGCTGATCCTCAAAGCGCCGCGTCACCACATCCACGTTGTATCCCAAACGGGCAAATCGCTTCGCCAGCTCCAGAACAAAAACCACCTGTCCTCCCGTATCCGGCTTCCCCAATTCAGGCTCCGCCCCCACATAGCCGTGGGTCGAAATCATTAGGATCGATTCACGCTGACTCTCGCTCATTGTTCGTTGCTCGGGTTGTTTTCCGGCTGCAGCACTTCCCAGTAGCGCAGCCCTTCCAGCACGCCCGCCGCATGATGCGCCGAGGCCTGGTAAGAACTTTCCGGGCGCGCCGCTTCCCGCAGCTCCCTGCGCGCATTTCCCACCAGGATGCCCCGGGGGCAATCCTCAAACATCGCGAGGTCATTCCCAGAATCTCCTGCTACGAGCAATTGCTGTGCCACGTCCACCCCGAGAAACTCCGCCAAATAAAAGGTCGCCTCCCCTTTCCCAGCCCCCACCGGCATCACATCCACATCACTTTGTCCCGAAATAATCACCCGCGCTTCCTGCCCGCTCGCCAAAATCGCCTCCCGCACCGCCGACTGCCGCTCCGCCCCCTCCACCGCAAAACTCGCCTTGTACCGCGTCTGATACTCCGCCGCATGCGGAACTCCCCCCAGGGGCAGAACCACATCCTCCACCAAACCCCGCTCCCATCCCGCAAATCGCTCCTCCCACCCCATCACGATCTCTCCATCCACCATCATTTCCGTCCCCATCGCGGTAATCATGCTCCCCGGCGCCACCCCCGGAAACTCCGCCAAGGTTCCACGCACACTCTCCCGCGGACGGCTCGAATTGAACACCAACCGAAACTTCCCCGCCTCTACGAGCTCCAACAATTCCCCCAAGGCCCGCTCATCTCCGGTAAGCGTGTCGTCAATGTCACTAACGAGAAGCCAGGCCGGAGAATCCATGATCGCTGCGCGATCCCCTTCGCCGCGCCTCGCCCAGTCAGCCACACCCCCCTCCGAAAGCAAGAACCGAGCATAATGCTCAAAAAATGCCCGCACTTCAAGCTTGGCCAGCACCTCCGCCCGCCTACCTTTCTGCGCCACTTACTCCTCCAGTCTCATGCTCGACGCCCACCACCACCTCTGGACCTACGATCCCGGGGACTATCCTTGGATTCCGCCGGACTCCGCCCTTGCCCGCGACTACCTGCTTCCCGACCTGATCGAAAACACCGACAGCGCCGGCGTCACTGGCACGGTCGCGGTTCAGGCCCGGCAAACCCTTCAGGAGTCCGACTGGCTTCTCGAGATCGCAGACCAGTCCGATCGCATCCAGGGCGTTGTGGGCTGGGTTCCCCTCGCCGATGCAGATGTCGGAGAGCACCTCGAGCGTCTCAGTCAGCATCGCAAGTTCAAGGCCGTCCGGCACGTCGTGCAGGACGAACCCGATGACCATTTCATTCTCGGAGGTGACTTCAACCGCGGAATCGCGCAACTCCGGGACTACGAACTCGTCTACGACATCCTCATTTTCCAGAAACACCTCCCACCCACCATCGAGTTTGTCGACCGGCATCCCGAACAGCCCTTCGTCATCGATCACATCGCCAAGCCCGTCATTCAGAACGGCCGGGTCGAGACGGAGTGGCGGAAAGGAATGGCCGCCCTTGCCGAGCGTGAGAACGTCATCGCAGTCAAGATCAGCGGCATGGTCACGGAAGTCACCGACGACGCCATCAGCGAGGCTACCCTCAAGAGCTATTTCGACGAGTCCCTGGAGATGTTCGGGGCCCAGCGACTTTGCTTCGGCACCGACTGGCCGGTCTGCCTCCTCCGGATCGATTCCTACGCACACTGGGCAAACTCCGTCCGTGCCTACGTGGCCGAGCTCAGCGTGAGCGAACAAAACGCCATCCTGCACGAAACCTGCCAGCAGGCATACCGGCTTTAGCCCCCTGCGGGCGGGCCCCCAAGCACCTCCGGCCCGGGACCGGAACTACCCTACTCCGGCGGCCGCACGGGATAACGGAACGACTTGTCCGGCCGCTCGGGAGGAGCCGGAATGGCAGGGGGGTCCTCCTTGATCTTCTGCTGGAGGTAAGCGAGGGCGGCCTCCAACTGGGCATCCCGCCCAAGAAACGCCTCGTGCGGCAGGTTGTCCACCACCATGTCGGGTTGCACGCCCGTCCCCTCGATGATCCAGCTCCCGTTCGGTGCATAGACACCGGTTTCGGGACTGCGGGACATGCCCCCCGCCACAAGCCGGGTGGGGCGGGGGGGGGGGGGGCGGGGGGGGGGGGGGGGGGGGGGGGGGGGGGGGGGG
>CAWWCX010000140.1:0-9225 GCA_963935445.1 uncultured Roseibacillus sp. | reverse complement strand
TCTCGGGAGACTATCCCATGCCTGCGCAGAGCCGCCTTCTCCTGAACGAATCCAGGCCGGGAGTGGTCAGCTTCGTCGAGGCACCGGTGGAGCGGGCCCCTGGGCTCCGGCAGACGGGGATGGTTACCGGTGCACTCTGGTCCGATGCCGATGGCGACGGCTGGCTCGACCTCCTCGTCACCCACGAGTGGGGACCGGTGAAGCTCTTTCGCAACGAAGAAGGAACGCTGGTGGACGCCACGGAGAAGGCAGGTCTGCATAAACACCTTGGGTGGTGGAACAGTATCGCAGGGGCTGATGTCGACAACGACGGTGATCTTGACTACGCGGTGGGCAACGTGGGCCTCAACACGAAGTACAAGGCCGGCCCCGGCTATCCGGTAATGCTCTACTACGGGAAGTATGGAGACGAAGGGGTGAACCGGTTGGTGGAAGCCAAGTTCGAAAATGGGATCATTGTGCCGGGACGGGGTAAGAGTTGCTCGACCAAGGCCATGCCTCATCTCCGGAAGAAGTTCGGCACTTTCCACGAATTTGCCAGCGCTACCCTGCCTCAGATTTACACCGAGCAGTGCCTGGATGACTCCCTGAAGCTGGAGGTGAACACACTGAAGTCAGGAATCTTCCTCAATGATGGACAGGGCCGTTTTACTTTCCGTCCTCTTCCCAACGAGGCCCAGTCTTCATCCATGTTCGGCCTCTCGTTTGCAGAGGTGGATGGAGATGGTGTGCTGGATCTTTATGCGGTACAGAATTTTTCCCAGCCACAGTTCGAGACGCCCCCGTTCCGAGGGGGATTGAGTGTACTCCTGAAGGGAGATGGAAAGGGAGGGTTCCTGGAGATACCCCATTCGCAGAGTGGCTTGACGGTGCCAACCGATGGGCGGGGCCTGGCGCAGGCGGATCTGGATGGCGATGGTCATCCGGAGTTCCTTGTGGGCATCAACAATGGTGAATTGCGTGCGTTCCGTAACCAGAGAGCCGGCAGGGGGCGGGTGTTGAGCCTCCGGGGCACGAGTGGCAATCCGCTGGCGGCGGGTGCCCGCGTGACCTTGGTGGGCGAAGAGTGGAAGCGAGTACACGAAATTCACCAGGGGAGCGGTTACCTGTCGCAGTCGACGCCTGTCGTCTTTCTGGATGCGGAGGTCACCAGGGTGGAGGTGCGTTGGCCCGATGGGTCCGCATCCAGCCGAGGGCTCGGAAAGGATGAGGATTTCGTTGTCCTTGAGCAGCCCGGCGATGGAGGCCCCTAGCTAACACCTCCTGATATCTTCGTCCCCTTCACTCAGATTCCATGAGGCAGGGTGCTGGCGAGGAGAGACGGTCCAGCGGGTGTGGGCATCTGGACTGATGGTCGCTTGGATTCTTCTTTTCTACTCAATTCAATTTCTCCTAGGCTGGTCTTCCGCGCGCTCAATCCCATGAGTGCCAGCTCCTAAGAAATAAAAACCCATGAAGACAGCCCACTTGGCGCGCTGGTTTGCCGCTGCATTCTTGCTCGGGATTACGAGTAGTCCCGCCCAGTCCGTAATTAGCATCAACATCGCGGGAGGAAACCAGAACGCCCCGGGAGCCGGGGGGGCCGGGGGCGAGGGAATCGTGACCGGTACTGCCGGGCTGGGCCAGCTTGGGAACTGGAACAATCTTATCGGGACAGGGGGAACGGTTTCGGATCTTCTCGATTCCACGGGCGTGGCGACCTCTGCCTCGGTAACGTGGGCCACCAACAACACCTGGTCGACCTCGACCGCAGATGGTGCGGGGACGGACGTGGACCTGATGTCCGGCTACCTCGACAATTTCCAGGCCAATGGGTCGGTGGTGGTTTCCGGTCTGGGGCCCGAGTTCACCGGCCCGGGTTACAATGTACTCGTCTATTACCAGAACGACAACGACCTCAACACGGCCGGGTTTACCGCGGTGGACAACCTGGCCAACACGGACACGCGCTACGGTCACCAAGTGACCGCCAACAACAATTACCCCTTGGCCGGGCCGGATGGCTATGTTGTCAGTACAGAGACGGGATCGGACACGACCGTTGCTGCCAACATAGTTCAACTGAGCGGTTTCTCGGGGCAGGAATTCACCCTGACCGGAAATGCAGGAACGGGACAACCCAGCACCCGTTCGCGGCCCAATGCGATCCAGATCGTCGCGCAGGGGGTGGCGGAGGACAGCGACGGTGACGGACTACCGAACGATTGGGAGGTCACCCATGACCTCGATCCCAACGACGACGGGACGGTTGATCCGGTGAACGGGCCCGCTGGTGACCCGGATGGAGATACTCTTGCAAACCTCGAGGAGCTCAACCGGGGAACCAATCCGCGGGATGAAGACAGCGACGACGACCTTCTGGGTGACGAGGTCGAGGACAATACGGGAACCTACCTGGGGCCGACCCAGACTGGTAGCGACCCGAACAATGCTGATAGCGACGGGGATACCATCGAGGATGGGGCCGAGGTCGAGGCCAACCCTTTTGTGACCGACCCGAATTCTGCCGATACGGACGGGGACAGCCTGAACGATGCCGATGAGGTGGCGACCAATCCGTTCGTGACCGACCCGACCAAAGACGACACCGACGGAGATGGCTTCGGTGACAATGCCGAGATTGCCCTGGGGACGGATCCCACCGACGAGAACGATTTTCCGACTGCGGGAGGAACAAGGGTCATCAGTGTGAACTTCGAGGGACAGAGCGGCACCGGGAGCCCTGGTCCGGTTACCGAGGTGGCGGGCGCGATTCCCGCCGGGAACTGGAACAACTCCGGAATCTCGACGCTCAGTGGCCCGCTGGACTTGGTGGATGACACGGGGAACGCTACCGGAGCGGTCTTGGATTGGACGGTGGCGAACCAATGGACCACGAACGGGGGTGATCTGGAGGGATCAGACGCCCGGATGATGCAGGGTTACCTGGACAACTTCCACAACCAGCCTCCGATGACGATCGCGAATATCCCACCCGGCTTCAGTGGTGGAGGATACAAACTCCTGATCTACCACAACACCGATAGCGCAGGCACGATGGGTTTCACGGTCGATGACGGGATTGCTCCGCCCGTCACTTATTACAGCCATCAGCCGGGAGCCAGTAATTCGAATTTTCCCCTGACGGGTGCCGACCCATTTGGAGGAGCAGCCGGTTACATCGGCAGCCGGGACACCGCGAGCGGGACGACCACTCAGTCCAACTACACGCTCTTTACCAACCTGAGGGGGGCGACCCTGACCATTAAGGGAGTGGCTGGAACGTCCGGGGATGGCCGTTCACGCCCCAACGGCTTCCAGATCGTTGCCAATGAACCTCCCGCCGATGAGGACATGGATGGCCTTGATGACAGCTGGGAGACGGCCAACGGGCTGGACCCCGCCGACGACGGTTCGGTCGATGTCAACAACGGGCCTGATGGCGATCCCGACAACGACGGCTCCAGCAACCTGCAGGAGTTCGAGCGTGGAACCGACCCCCGGGAGGAGGACAGTGATGGGGACGGCCTCGCGGACGGAGTCGAAACCGGGACGGGCGCCTTCGTTGACGCCAATGATACCGGGACCGATCCCCGCGCCGAGGATACGGATGGGGATGGGCTGGAAGACGGTGAAGAATTGACCGTTCACGGAACTGACCCTGTGGACGGTGATACTGATGATGACACGCACTCTGATGGTGCCGAAGTGCAGGCGGGGACCGACCCCAGCAACCCTGGTTCCTACCCTCCGCTTCCCGCGCCCATCGGCTACTGGTCCTTTAATGACCAGGGCGCGGGGGGGGTGACGGAGGATCTCTCGGGAGGAGGACATGAAGGGACGCTCAATGGAGGGCCTGAGGTGGTGGAAGGGCACTCGGGAGAGGGTGATTTCGCCCTCCGGTTCGATGGGGTGGACGACTCGGTGACCACGACAACGAGTTTCTTCAGCGGCCAGCAGGAGTTTACCATGATGGGCTGGGTCAAATGGGACATGCGTCAGTCGGGCGATCGCATCGGCTGGTTTGGCCAGAATGATGCGGTGGAATACGGCCTGAGCAACCCGACTACCATGCACCACTGGACGAGCGTTGGTGGAGCGGTCAACGTGGCTGTTCCCGAGGTCTCCCCGGAGTGGACGCATTATGCCATCACCAATGATGCCACGGGGCGGATTGTCTACATCAACGGGGAAGAGGTCATGACCGGAGCTTCCTCTTCAGGGGCCTCCTCCTCCTTCCCCTTCCACATCGGTGGTTCCGGTGTGTTTGATGCATCGGGCAACTGGTTCAACGGATGTATCGATGATGTTGCGGTCTGGGACAGGTCGCTCAAGGCTCAAGAGATCCTGAAGATCGCCTCTTGCGAGATGACTCCTCTCGGACGCCCCTGCGGCTCTGGGATTGGGGTGGAGGTCACGGAACTCCGTCGGACCTCGGAAGATGGTCTGCGCCTGAGCTGGAAAAGTCGTCAGGACCGTCAGTATGATATCCTTGCCAGTGCGGATCTTGAGACGCCGCGAGCGGAGTGGACGGAGGTTGCGGGAGCTCAGAATATCCCGGGTGACCCCTCGGGGTTCACAACGGTGGAGATGCCGCTTCCCTTCGAAGAGACAGGATATCTCGTAGTTCGAGAGGAGCGCCTGCCTGCTCTCTTTGAGGATGATTTTGAGACCGAAAGCGGTTGGACCTCGGTGGTAAATGATGCCGAGGGTAACACCGTGTGGGAACGTGGGGCACCTGTTGGAAGCACTGGTCCGCTCACGGGAGCAGAGGATTCCATCAACGCCTGGTGCACAAACCTCGGGGACTACGGTTTTAACTCGGACATCTCCCTCATTTCACCTCCCATCGACCTCACTGGGGTCGTGAATGCCGAGCTCACCATGGAGGTCTGGCGTGACGGCGATGGATTTGGAGAAACGGCGGCCATTCGCTTCCTGCGTTCCGACGACGGAGTTCAGCTTGGTGCGGACGTGGCAATTGACATGAGTATCTACGATGCCTCCTGGACCGGATTGACGATTCCGCTGATTCCGGAGGTGCTTGGGGAGGTCATCAGTATCGAGGTAAACTTCGTGAGTGACGACACGCCGGACGCTTTCAGCGGGCTTGCGATCGATAATGTGAAAGTCGATGTGCCCTAGGGTCCCTCCGCACATCATCATTCCAGTTTTGCGGGAGGGCGACGGCGATCATTCTTCGGGCCGTGGAAAACGCGAGTGAGTGTATTTGTCGACACGGGCACACTTGTCTACCCGCACGACCGGGGGGCCGGAGCGAAGCACGTGGTTGCAAAGCGCCTGGTGCGGGAGCTGTGGCGATTGCCTGTTCTGTTGGTAATCAGCGTGCAGGTGTTTCGTGGACTCTGGTGGATTCTCCAGCGGTTCGTCCGAGATTGAACATGATGCTCTGGGACAACTGGTCGAGCGTGACCTCAATTGGCGGGTGATCCCGGGGGACGGGGAATTGGTGTCCGCTGCCCTCGAGTTGTGGCTCCGTTTCGAGATATCGGTCTCGGATTCCTGGATCGTCGCAGCTGCCCAGCGGGCGGGGGTCCACCAATTATGGAGTGACAGCAATGCGGGGTTGGAATTCGGGAAACTGCGATTGGTGAGCCCACTGGTTCCCTGACGATTTGTGACAAACAGTCCCGGGACCGATTCTCGCACTGGAAAAGGCGGGAGTCCCGTGCATCATTGAGGGGTCGTTGATCGTTTTCCACAACGGCCCTTTGCAGGGCTGGTCCCGGTAACCGTAATGAAAGGCAAGCCTCTCTTCATCCTGCTGGCAGCGCTGGCAGTCATGATTCCCGCCACCGACCTCTCGGGAGAAACAGACTTTAACCTGGTGGGGAGGGAAATGACGAAGGCTCTCGCCAACCGGCACTACGCGCAGCACAAGTTGGAACACCTGGGAGACAAGATGCTGGAACAGTATCTTTCCGATCTGGATCCCCAGCGAATCCTCTTTACTGCCGGTGATGTGTCTGCCTTCCGGCAGGAGTATGGCGGGCGCATTGATGAACTGCTCCTGAAATCCCGTTCCATGGAGCCGGCGACCCGGATCTACAATCGTTTCGAGGAGCGGGTCATCCAGCGGGAGGAATATGTGAAGAAACTGCTCAAGGCTGGTGGTTTCAGTTTCGATTCCAACGATGTTATTCTTCGTTCGCGGAAGGAGGCTCCCTGGCCTGCCAATCAAAAGGCTGCCCGCGAGCTCTGGAAGGCGCATCTCATCAACGAAGTCCTCTCGGAACAGCTCCGCCGCGAATCACGGGCCAAGGCGGCCGGTCAGGATCCGCAAAAGGTCGAGGGAGAGCCTGATGTGGAGGAAAAGCTTCTGCGTTCCTATGCCCGGGGTCGGCGCAACATCGCGGCAGGCAACAACCCGGAGGATATAGCGGAGTTTTTCCTAAGCGCGGTAGCAGCCACCTATGACCCGCACACCGATTACCTGAGCAAGCGGGAGAACGAGCGGTTTCAGGTGCGCATGCGGCGGGGTCTGGTGGGCATCGGGGTTACCCTGCGCCCGGAGGACGATGGATCGGTGAGTATCTCCGCAGTGGTGATCAATGGCCCTGCCGACCGGGCCGGGAACCTGAATCTCGAGGATCGCATCGTGGGGGTGGATTCCTCCAACAAGGGCGGCGAAACGAACATGGAGGACATCCTCTTCATGAAGACCGATCGCATCGTGGAAAAGATCAAGGGGAAGGAGGGCACCGAGGTGCGTCTGCGCATTCGTGCCCACAAGGCGGCCCCCGGCATCTTCAGGGATATCGTGATCGTGCGGGGGAAGGTGGAATACAAGGGGCAGCTGGCCCGGGCCGAGCTTATCCGCTCCCGAGATGGAAAAGATGGGGGTCCGCGGGTCGGCTTCCTCAAGATTCCGTCGTTCTATTACGACTTCGAAGACGGTATTCCCTCGGTTTCGCGGGACGTGGAAATGCTCATTCGGCGTTTGCAGATGGAAGGCGTGGATGGAATCGTGCTCGATTTGCGGGGAAATGGAGGGGGGGCGCTCCGGGAGGTGATCCGAATGGCGGGGTTTTTCCTCGGAGGCAAACCGGTGGTGCAGGTCCGCGATGCGGCCGAGCGAGTGGAAGTGCGGAAAGCCAGCCAGGCCCGCCCTCTCTATGAAGGGCCGCTGGTCGTGCTGACTGATAAGGCCAGTGCCTCGGCCAGTGAGATTCTCGCGGGCGTGCTACAGGATTACAACCGTGCCGTGCTGGCAGGAGATTCTTCCACCTATGGCAAGGGTACGGTCCAGAATCAGGTATCCATCAGTCGCTATTTTCCATCCTTTGCCAATACGAGCCGGGCCGGCTATCTCAAGCCAACCATCCAGAAGTATTATCGTGTCTCGGGAAGCTCGGTTCAACTCGTCGGGGTTCAGCCTGATATTGTGCTGCCCTCCCGCTACGATGCATACGAATACGGGGAAGCATTTGAACCTCACGCCTTGGGACACGACGTGATTGCCAAGAGTCCCGGTTTCGTGCCTCTTGCGCAATCCCGCTTGTTCCGGGACAGGCTGCGGGAACGGTCTGCCGGGCGGGTGGCCTCCTCCACCGATTTTGGATACCTGCGGGAGGACATCGCCCGGATCAAAGACGAACGTGAAGACAACCGGATCTCACTCAATGTCCGGGTGCGCCGGGCTGAACTGGGCAGGCGGGAAGAGCGCCGGACGACCCGGAATGAAGAGCGCCGGATAAGGTTCGCCGAGAGCGAGAAGCGTGATCGCAAGCAGTTCCGTTTTTACGAGCTCACCCTCGACAACGTCAAATCCGGCACGATGAAAGAGCTGGGAGAGGGTGTGGAACGGACACTGTATCTGCGAACCGTTGAGGAGGACCTCGATGGAGCCAGTGACGCCCCTCCGTGGCCCAGCGGCCTGAGCCCCGTGAAACGGGAGTCGATCGCCATTGCGCGTGATCTCATTGAGATGACGAAGGCCTCCCAGCTTGTCGAAAAGGCTCCCAAGTCCTGATCACACGGCTCTCAGGGTCCTGTGTCTGCTGAGGTGGGGGAAGGCCTCGGACTTCTGGAATCGAGGAGCCGGTCCCCGGGTCAGCCGGTGAGCAGGGTTTAAAGGAGAAATGAAGAGATTTGCCACTGGCAGGGCGGGCTGAGAGAGCGGAGAATTTCAAGTCGGATTCCGAAGGGGATCCAGAGCCTGAATCGCAATTTTCCACCCTCGCCCGTGAGATGAGTAGTCTTCTGATTGAATCCCGGTTCTTTGGCAGTGACGGTGATACAGTGAACAATGAGGACCTGCCGCTTGTGCTTATGCGCGGGACGGAGGCCGCGCACTCCGACGCTCCCGCGGAGTGGTTCGAAGAGCGCTTTGCGGCCAATGGCTGGGGCGGAAGCTGGCGTTGGAGGATCTATCCGTTCCACCATTTTCATACCAACACTCATGAAGTCCTCGGGGTGTCCCAGGGCGGGGCAGAGCTCCTGCTGGGAGGGTCAGGAGGAGAACGTTTTCAGGTGGGAGTTGGTGATGTGGTCGTTATTCCGGCTGGGGTGGGACACAAGTGCGAGAGTTGCTCAGCCGAATTTGAGGTGGTGGGAGCATATCCCTCAGCGGTGGCGCCGGACCTGTTCCGCAGTGGCGAAGGCGAGGTGGGCAGCCTTCGCGGGGCGGTATCGAGAGTAGGCCTGCCTGCCATGGATCCGGTCTTCGGCGCGCGAGGACCTTTGTTTGATCACTGGAAGTAGGGGAGGAGGCTGCCCCGCGGGCGCAGGAGAACCCCCTCTTACTTTTTCTTGAGGGTCTCGAGGTAGGAGACGAGGTCGGCAAGCTCGAGGGGATGGAGCAGGCCTGCAAGGCCGGCAGGCATGAGCGATTGTTCCAGTTCGCTACGTGCCTTGATTTCGGATTTGTTCACGTCCCGGGTGATCCCGCCCGCCATTCGGACAGTGACTTTTGCATCAGTTTCGGAAGATACAAAGCCGACCACGGTGTCTCCGGTTCCGGTCTCCAGTTGCACTCCAGCATATCCGTGTGCCACCGCGTTGGACGGGTAGAGGATAGCCTCGAAAAGTGCTTCCTTCGGTAGCTTGTTGCCGATTCCACTGAGGTCCGGGCCGTAATTGATTCCCTCGCCATTGACCTCGTGACAGGTCGAGCAGGTTCCCTTCAGGTAGGATTTCTTACCTTTTGCGGGATCGGCCTTCATGCGCATGAGCTGTGAGCTGTCTCTTATACACATCTCCGAGCCCACGAGACCGTACTAGATC
>CAWWCX010000139.1:0-9293 GCA_963935445.1 uncultured Roseibacillus sp. | reverse complement strand
ACACACTGCATATCGTCGGCAGCGTCAGATGTGTATAAGAGACAGAACCCCGACTGCGCAGGCTGCCACTCCCGCCTCGACCCCCTCGGGTTTGCGCTCGAGAACTACGATATCATCGGACGCTGGCGGGACAAATATCCCAACGGGCGCGCGGTGGATGCCAGCGGCACCCTGATCCGCAAATATCCTTTCGATGGCGCAGTCCGCTTCAAGGAAGCCCTCGTGAAGGAGGAAAAACGTTTCGCCAAAGCGTTCACCGCCCACCTCCTGCGCTATGCGATTTCCAGCGAACTAAGCCCTGCCGACTCCCTCACGGTCGAGGCCATTGTAGAGAAAACGGCCCCCGGCAAGCACACGCTGCGCTCCCTCATCCGTGAGGTTATCGCAAGCGAAAGCTTCCTCAAGGCGAACTAAGCGTCCTTTCCCGACCGGAAACCCCTCCGGAGGCCGGGGATTCGGACCAGGTGCCACGCTGCTGCGGAGGCTCATCGAGGCAACAGTGGACCATAACCGGACAACGCCTGCCGAGCCCACTTCCATGAATCCTATTCATTTCGCGCCCCCGGATAATTACTAAAAGACCCACTCACTTGGCACGACAACGGCTCACATCCATGTCGCACGCTTGGTGAACAATCCTCAAAAAACTCTCGTTGTCGTCGGAAACGGCATGGTCGGACACCGGTTCTGTGAAAAACTGGTGGAGTTCGACGCCCTCCATGAGTGGAAAATTGTCACTTTCTGTGAAGAACCCCGTGCTGCCTACGACCGGGTCGGGCTGACCGCATTCTTCGCTCACCGCGATGCCGAGCAACTCATGCTCGCCCGCCTTGAGTGGTACCAGGAGCAGGGCATCGAGCTCCACATTGGTGAACGGGCTGCCGAAATCGATCGAGAGCTGCGGGTCGTGACTTCCAGTTCCGGGCGCACGATCAATTACGATGCCATTGTCCTCGCTACGGGATCCTATCCTTTTGTGCCTCCCGTGCCGGGCATTCAAAAGACGGGGGTCTTTGTTTACCGTACAATCGAGGACCTCGAGAACATGATCGAATACGGCGAATCCGCCCGCACTGCTGCCGTTATCGGCGGAGGTCTCCTCGGTCTCGAAGCCGCCAAGGCAACCTTCGATCTCGGGTTGGAAACCCATGTCATCGAATTCGCCCCCCGGCTCATGCCTCGGCAGGTGGACGAGGCCGGTTCACGAATCCTCCGTGAGAAGATCGAGGAACTGGGCGTCTCGGTCCACCTGGACACCGCCACCGAGGAAGTTCTCGGAAACGGCAGGGTGGAAGGCATGCGCTTCAAGAGCGGCGAAAAGCTTCCGGTCGACATGATTATCGTTTCGGCCGGAATCCGACCCCGGGATGAGCTCGCGCGGGAGACGGGACTCACTCTGGGCGAACGTGGAGGGGTTCTCATCGACGACCAGCTGCGCACCAGCGACCCCGACATCTACGCCATCGGCGAGGTCGCCCTGCACAAAAACATGATCTACGGACTTGTGGCGCCAGGTTACGAGATGGCGGAGACCCTCGCTGCCAACCTGTGTGGGGATTCCCGCACCTTCCAGGGCGCCGACCTGTCAACCAAGCTCAAGCTCATGGGCGTGGACGTGGCGAGCTTTGGAGACTACGAAGCTGGAAACGACAAGGCTACCCCCCTCGTCAGGGAAGATCCGTTTGCCGGAATCTACAAGAAGCTCTTCTTCTCACGCGATGGCAAGAAACTGCTGGGGGGCATCCTGGTGGGAGACGCCTCGGACTACGGAACACTGTCCGCCTTCTGCAAGGCAGGAGAAGACCTGCCAGGCTCACCGGGTGAGATCATTGGCACGGCATCGGATGGCCTCTCCACCCTCGGGGGCGTGGAATCCATTCCCGACACCGCACAGATCTGTTCCTGTAACAACGTCACCAAGCGGGAGATCTGCGATGCCATCGCACAGGAGGAACTCAGCTCCCCTGCCGAAGTTGTGGCCTGCACCAAAGCCGGCTCAGGCTGCGGAGGCTGCCTGCCTCAGGTCACCGGCCTGTTCAATGCCGAAATGGCCACGCTCGGTCGCAAGATCAACACCAATCTCTGCGAGCATTTTCCCTACACGAGGCAGGAGCTGTTCGAGATCATAAAGATCAAGAAGATCAAAACCTTCGATGCCCTCCTGCAGGACTACGGAACCGGAAACGGCTGCGAGGTATGCAAGCCGGCCGTGGCCTCGATTCTGGCAAGTCTCTTCAACGAAACAATCCTCGAGGAGAGCCACCAGACGCTCCAGGACACCAATGATCGCTTTCTCGCCAACATGCAGCGCGGGGGACTCTACTCGGTCGTGCCCCGCGTTCCGGGCGGAGAAATCACTCCAGACAAGCTTATCGTGCTCGGGGAGGTGGCCCAGGAATTCGGACTCTACACCAAGATCACCGGAGGCCAACGAATCGACCTGTTCGGCGCCAGGATGCAGGATCTTCCCAGCATCTGGGAGGCTCTCGTCAACGCCGGTTTCGAGTCCGGCCATGCCTACGGAAAGGCCCTCCGGACCGTCAAGAGTTGCGTGGGGACCTCGTGGTGCCGCTTCGGTGTCCAGGATTCCGTCAAGTTCGCGGTGGAAGTGGAAAAGCGCTACCGCGGCATCCGCGCTCCCCACAAGATCAAGATGGCCGTCTCCGGCTGTACCAGAGAGTGTGCCGAGGCTCAATGCAAGGACATCGGCCTGATCGCCACCGAGACGGGATACAATCTATACGTTTGCGGCAACGGCGGCACCAAGCCCCGCCACGGCGATCTCATTGCCACTGATCTCAGCGAGGCAACTGCCCTCAGATACATCGATCGTTTCATGATGTATTACATCGAGACCGCCGACCGCCTCACCCGCACCAGCGTCTGGCTCCAGAAACTGGAGGGCGGCCTCGACCGGCTGAAGCAGGTTATCATCGAGGATAAGCTGGGCATCTGCGCAGAGCTGGAGAAGCAGATGCAATTCCTCGTAGACACCTACCAGTGCGAATGGAAGGCGGTGGTGGACAGCCCGGAGAAGCGGCGGTTGTTCCGCCAGTTCGTCAACACCGACGAAACAGAGCCCTGTATTGAGATGGTCGATGAGCGAGGCCAGCTGCGCCCGGAATACTGGTCCAGCAATGGAGCCCCGCAGGAACTGTCCGTCGGGGGGCAAAGCTTTGCCCTGGCTCGCGGGGAAGCTCCCACCCGTAAAGTGACGGTTGGCAAAGTATGGGATTTCCCCAAGGACGGCGGGGCGGCCGTGAAGGTTGGAGACGTCCAGATTGCCGTCTTCAACTTCACGTCGCGCGGCAAGTGGTATGCCACCCAGAACATGTGCCCTCACAAGAAAGCCTTTGTCCTTTCGAGAGGGATCGTGGGCAGTGAGGACGACGTGCCCAAGGTATCGTGCCCGCTGCACAAGAAGAACTTCAGCCTGCAGGACGGCACCTGCACATCGGGCGAGGACTACAGGATCGAAACCTTTCCCGTGACCATCAAGGGGGACGAGGTAATCCTCGAGCTCCCGCCCGCGGAACTCCTCGACGAGGCCCTCGCCACTGAAAAATTCTGTGCCGGATCCTGCGGGAGCTGCACCCCGGACAATGGAGCCGCCGTCGCGCCTCCCGCCACCCATGAAGTTTGCTAGCCACCTCCCCAGGCGGCCGTCTCTTCTGCCTGATCGATGACCAGCATCGCGCCAGCCGAACCGTGTCTCCCGTCACGCCCACTTGCTCCGGATCCCTTTCCGGATGTCAACCTCGTCGATCGACTCCTTTCGGAGCAACAGGACCTCGAAACTCCAGCCGCAACGTTTTCGAAGCACCATGATGACGGCAGATTCCCCGATCGTCAGGCCCTCTACCGGCATCTCATTCCTCTCACCCGACCCGGGCCCGGCGAGCAATACGCCTTCCAGGTCGAGCTCGACAAATGCACCGGGTGCAAGGCCTGCGTAACCGCCTGCCACAGCCTCAATGGGCTCGACGAAGGGGAATCCTGGCGCGACGTCGGCACTCTGACCGGAGGAGACGATGACCCCGCGTGGCAGCAGACCGTCACCAGCGCCTGCCACCACTGCTCAAACCCCGAATGCCTCAATGGATGTCCGGTCGGAGCCTACGACAAGGATGATGAAACGGGGATCGTCCGCCACCTCGACGACCAGTGCATCGGCTGTGAGTACTGCATCATGAAGTGCCCCTACGATGTTCCGAAATACTCGAAGCGCCGGGGTATTGTCCGCAAGTGCGACATGTGTCACCAGCGTCTCGCCGTCGGCGAGGCCCCCGCCTGCGTCCAGGCCTGTCCAACCAGCGCGATTCGGATCGTGAACGTCGATGCTGGTCAATCAGCAGTCTCCTTCCTCACCGGCGCACCCGACCCCTCCCTCACTCTCCCCACCACCATCTTCAACGGCCGCGAAGTCCCTGCCACAGCCTCTCCAGCCGACCGCGCCGATCTCGTTCCCCAGCCAGCCCACTGGCCGCTCGTCTTCATGCTCACCTTCACCCAGCTGGGAATCGGGCTGTTCACCGCCAGCATTCTTCTCCCCTCCACAACCCTCGCCTGCGTCGGCATTACACTCTTCCTCGGAGGGCTTGGTCTGGGAGTGTTTCACCTCGGCCGCCCCCTCGGGGCCTGGCGCTTCTACCTCGGCCTGCGGACATCATGGCTCAGTCGCGAGTTCCTCGTCTTCGGACTGGTCGGTCCCGGTCTTCTGGTCTCTGGCACGCTCGCTCTGCTCGAATCGCCCAGCCTCGCTCTCGCGAGCCTGACTGCTGCTCTTGGCCTCCTTGGTGTCTACACCTCGGTCATGGTCTATGCTGATACCGGTCGTCCGGGGTGGGCGCTCTCCCAGACCGGTTTTCGATTTGGCGGCACTGTCCTTGTGGCATTTCTTGGCGGGCTCGCCTGCACGGGAACACTTCCGCCAGCCTGGTTTGCCGGCACCGCCGCAGGCAAGCTCGGGTGGGAGGCACTTGGGCTTCTGCACGCCTTCGCGCGCGACTGGTCACCATCGCGGCACAGCGCCCGCCTCCAGCTCGTGGTGCTCAAGCCAATCCTTATCGCCCGCCTTGCCTGTGGACTCGCGGCGATCCTGAGCAGCTTCGTCCTGCTGCCCGCTGCCCTTGCTCTCTTCATCGCAGGAGAGTTGCTGGAACGGCTCCTGTTCTTCCGCAGCGTTCCACCCTCCAAGATGCCCGGCCCGGCTACCGTCGCTCCTGCCAACGCTCACTGAGTCACCATGGCTACCCTTCACGGTAAAACCCCGGACCTCCAGCGACGCTGGAACGGTCCGCTCACAGCCGAGCTTCTCCAGTCCCCCGGCGCCTTCGGCCTGGGCAATCTACCCGTCAACGCCCACCCAGATGCCACCTCGACCTCCATCTGCGGGTTTTGCTCGACGGGCTGTCAGCTTTCGCTCCACCTCTCGAAAGGCGAGGCCGCCGGCCTTACTCCCACGCCCGACTACCCGGTGAATCTCGGCATGGCCTGCCCAAAAGGATGGGAAGCCCTCGCCGTCCTCGACGACCCTTCCAGGGCCACCCATCCTTTGCTCAGGGACGATAAGGGCAGGGCTCGCCGCACCGACTGGCAAAAAGCCGCCACGACGTTCCGCGATCGATTCCGGAACATCCTGCAAAAACACGGCCGGGAGAGCGTCGCCTTTCTAAGCACCGGTCAGATCGCCACGGAGGAAATGGCTTTCCTCGGCGCGTTTGCCAAGTTCGGGATGGGCCTTCTCCACGGAGACGGCAATACCCGCCAGTGCATGGCCACCTCGGTCGTCTCCTACAAGGAGTCGTTCGGATTCGATGCACCTCCTTACACCTATGCAGACTTCGAGGAGTCCGACGTCATCGTCCTCGTCGGATCGAACCTCTGTATCGCCCATCCTATCCTCTGGCAGCGGGTCATGCGCAACAAGAGGTCGCCCGAAATCATAGTCATTGACCCCCGGCGTACCGAAACGGCGCAGGCCGCCACCTGGCACGTGCCGGTTCGTTCCAAGGGCGATCTCTCCCTGCTTCTCTCGCTCGCCCACTGTCTCGTCCGTGACGGCTCACTCGACCGCCACTTCCTTTCGGAGCACACCACCGGCTTCGAGGAGTTCGCCGACTTCGTCAGCGACTACGCGCCCACCTCCTGCGAGGAAGCCACCGGACTGCGGGCTCATGAGATCGAATCTCTCGCCCGCCGCGTCTCGAAACCAGGCAAGCGCGTCTCGTGGTGGTGGACGATGGGAGTCAACCAGAGCCACGAGGGCGTCCGGACGGCACAGGCAATCATCAACCTTGCCCTCATGACCGGGAATATCGGGAAACCGGGCACAGGCGCAAACTCGATTACCGGGCAGTGTAACGCAATGGGCTCACGCCTCTTTTCAAATACCACCAGTCTCCTTGGGGGGCATGACTTCGCAAACGCGGACCATCGGCGTAAGATTGCGAACCTCTTGGAGATTCCCGAAGAACGCATCCCCGATCGTCCCAGCCTCGCCTATGATCAGATCGTCGACGGCATCGAGCAGGGCAGAATTCGTGGCCTGTGGGTAATCGCCACCAATCCCGCGCACTCCTGGATTCACCAGGGGCGCCTGCGGAACATCCTCGACAAGCTCGAGTTCCTCGTCGTGCAGGACATGTACATGGATACCGAGACCGCTCGTCACGCCGATCTTCTTCTCCCGGCTGCTTCGTGGGGAGAAAAGGCGGGCACTTTCATCAATTCCGAACGCCGGATCGGAACCATCAAGCAGGTCCACCGCGCCCCTGGCCAGGCGCTCTCCGACTTTCGTATCATCCAGCTGCTCGCCACTACCTGGGGATGCGACGATCTTTTTAGGAAATGGACGACCCCCGAAGCCGTCTTCCACATTCTCCAGAAGTGCAGTGCGGGCCAACCCTGCGATATCACGGGAATCGCCGGCTATGAGGACCTTGATCGCGCCGGCGGAATCCAATGGCCCTTTCCTGCGGGCGGCCCTCCCCTGCAACGCGAACGCCGCCTGTTTGAAGACGGTCAATTCTGCCACCCGGACGGCCGGGCGCGTTTCCGCTTTGATCCACCCGGTAGTGTTCCAGAGCCGGTCTGCGAGGAGTTCCCCTTCACCCTCCTTACCGGACGCGGCTCTTCCGCACAGTGGCATACGGAAACCCGGACCTCCAAGTCAGCCGTGCTCCGCAAGCTTCACCCCGACGCGCTCATCCTCGAACTGCACCCCGCCGATGCCCGGCTTCTCGGCATCCATACCAACGACCGCGTGACCGTGCGCTCCCGCCGCGGAGAGCTCACCGCCACTGCGTTTCCCACACCCACCATGCGAAGAGGGGAGGTCTTCCTGCCCATGCACGACTCCAGCACCAACCGCCTGACACTGCAGTCCGTCGATCCCTTTTCACGCCAGCCTGCCTACAAGGCCTGCGCGGTCGCACTGAAGTGGACGCCCTCCTGAGTAAGCGAGATCCAATTTTGAAAGGAGAATACCCGCCGTCTGTGACACGCCTCTCCTCCCTTAATGTGAGTCCTCATGAGAACCAACCCAATTGGATACACGATTCCCTATGAGGGGGTCTCAAGACCTCTTCGCTTTGACGAAGCCATCAGCCAATTCGACGCGATTGGCCTGCAGGACCCCAGGACCCTTTCATACGCCGGGGAATCCTGGCCAGCCGAGTTCCTGCTCGCACAGGCACTCTGCCAACGGGTGATCCAGTTGAGCCCGAACGCTTCGGAAGCACTTCTCCTCGCCAGTCGTTGCCAGCACCTCGGTCGCTGGAAACGCCCCCGCCACACCTTTCCTTCCGGTCGTCAGGGCTATCTTGACTGGCGGGCTCAGTTGAAAACCTATCACGCCGATCTCGCCGCCGGAATCCTGCGGGAGTGCGGCTATGGTCCGAGAATCCTCTCAACGGTTCGCAGCCTGAACCTCAAGGAGGACATCAAGGGCTGCGCCGCCTGCCAGGCCATTGAAGATGCCCTCTGCCTCGTCTTTCTCCAGTTTCAGTTCGACGATATTATTGCCAGGTATCCCGAGGGCAAAGTCCTTGCCATCCTCAGGAAGACAGCCCGCAAGATGAGCCCTGCCGGCCTCGACGCCGCCGGGAAGATGCCCCACTCGCCCGCTGCCAGCACCCTGCTGTCGAAGCTCCTTGCCCAAGGGCGGAAGACAGCCCCGGACCCCTTACACGACACCGTGCAGGACTCCTGAGGAGGCGGAGTGAGGAATCCACGCAACCCGGAAAACCCCGGCCTGGCACCTTCCCCATGCCGGGGACAATGTCTCGCCTCGCCTCCTTTCCTTTCCTACAAAGTGGCATGGATCGCTCCAACTGCTTCAACGTCCGGGTCAACGGTCACGGCGAGAAAGCGACCTTCTCCAATTTTGCCTATGAGCCGGGGGAAATCGTCTACATCGTCCAAGGAGGCGCCGGGACGAGCCGTACCCGCGAGAGCATCGAAGTCGGCCCCGATCAGCATGTCGAGGATCCCTACGCCCTCTTCATCAATCATTCCTTCTCCCCGAACCTGAAGGTATGCGGTCGCGAACTCGTGGCCATAGCCTCCATCTCACCCGGCGATGAACTCACCTTCAATTACCTTGCCAGCGAATCCGCCATCGCAGCGCCTTTCGTCTGCCACGAGACCGGGCTGGCGGTTGGCACGGAAGAACGATCGTCCCAGAAGAACCAATGAAACACTTCCCCGAGATTCAGCTGACCTTCGAGGAAACCCGCGTCCTTGGCTGCCTCCTCGAGAAGGAGATTCTGACCCCGGACTCGTATCCGCTCTCGCTCAACTCCCTCGTCACCGCCTGCAATCAGAACTCGAGTCGCCACCCCGTTACCGAATTCGACGCCAGCCAAGTCCTTGAAGCTCTGCGCTCGCTCTCGGAGAACTACCTTGTGGAGAAAGTGCTGGGGGGCCGTACTGCCAAGTATGAGCACTCTCTCAAAAACGTTCTCAGCCTGCAGGACAGCGAACGCGCCATCCTCACCGTTCTCCTTCTGCGTGGGCCACAGACCGCTGGCGAACTGAAACAACGTAGCGAGCGGATTCACCACTTTGAGTCCCTCGACGAAATCGAGGAAACCGTCACCTGGTTCATCGAATACCCTCACGGGCCGCTTCTCCGGCGCATCGCGGCGGGAGGAAGCCGGCGGGTGGAGACTTTCGAGCATCTTCTCTCCGAGAACAACACTCCCACGCCGGAGTCGGAGCCATCCAGCCGCCCTCCCGTCCCCGGGGCTGTCTCTTATACACATCTGACGCTGCCGACGATATGCAGTGTG
>CAWWCX010000138.1:0-9296 GCA_963935445.1 uncultured Roseibacillus sp. | reverse complement strand
TCTAGTACGGTCTCGTGGGCTCGGAGATGTGTATAAGAGACAGGCTCGTGGGCGATGGCGCCTTCTGGACGATTGAAAACCTCGTGAAGAATTTTACCGGCTTCGCTCCTCTCGGAGTTGTGCTGGTGGGCATGCTCGGCATCGGAGTCGCCGAACGCAGCGGTGCAATCGGAGCGCTTCTCAAGGTGGGCATGCTCCTCACACCGGCCCGCCTCCTCACCCCGTCCATGATCTTCATCGGGATTCTCTCCTCCATGGCGCTCGATGCCGGCTACGTTGTCCTGCCCCCGATCGCAGCCGCCCTCTACAAGTCAGTGGGCCGTTCTCCCCTGGTAGGCCTGGCTGCCGCCTTTGTCGGCGTGTCCGCGGGGTTCAGCGCAAACTTGTTCATTACCGGCCTGGACCCCATGCTCGCAGGATTGAGTTCCGAGGGTGCGCAGATTCTCGACTCCGGACGCAGTGTCGCAGCCACCGCCAACTGGTGGTTCATGATTGTTTCCACAATTGTCCTCACTCTTGTCGGCTGGGCGGTCACAGCCTGGATCGTGGAGCCACGCTACGCGAACAGCGATGCCGCACTGGGAGGCCCCTCCCCCCTGACCGAGGAAGATCTCCAGGCTCGCACGATCTCCCCCGGGGAGAAGCGGGGACTGAAGGTGGCCGCCGTGGTCCTGATTGTGTTTCTTATCCTCATCCTCCGGCTGGTTCTTCCGGAAGGCGCACCGCTCTCCGGAAAAGCCCACGCCCCCTACGATGATTTTGATCGCTGGGTAAAAGCCATTGTTCCTCTTCTGTTCTTCTGCTTTCTCCTCCCCGGGATCGCCTACGGGATCGCCGCCGGCAGGATCAGGAGCGATCATGACGTGGCCAGGATGATGGGGAAAACCATGGCCGACATGGGCCCCTACATTGTCCTCGCCTTCTTCGCCGCCCAGTTTGTGGCCTTCTTCAAGGAATCCAACCTCGGGGAGATGATGGCCCTGTCCGGCGGGCAGCTTCTCGCCGCCGTGTCCATGCCCGCCTGGCTCCTCATCGTCGGTTTCATTGTCCTCGTGATGTTCGCCAATCTCTTCATCGGTTCCGCATCCGCCAAATACGGGTTCTTCGGTCCGGTTTTCGTGCCCATGTTCATGCAGGGCGCCAACATCAGCCCTGAACTGACCCAGGCCGCCTACCGCGTCGGCGACTCGTGCAGCAACATCATCACCCCGCTCAATCCCTACATGGTGATCATCCTCGTCTTCATGCAGAAATACATGCCCAGGGGCGGAATTGGGACTCTCATCGCCCTCATGCTCCCCTACGCCCTTGTATTCGCCGTGGTATGGACCGCTCTTCTGGTTCTCTGGATGATGACCGGACTTGAGCTCGGACCACAGGGACCATTGGAATACACCTCCACCCCGTAAACAAGGTCTTCCAGACACGCGACCGGCTTGCCTGTACTCTCCTGACCCATGCCCGACCAACAGTTCCAGCTCTTCTTTGAACAATACCACGAGGAAGAGCTCCGCTCCCGGCCCGTCCATGCCAGCCGGATGGGCGACCATCGCTTCGACGATCAAATCGAAGATCTCAGCGCTGAAGCACGCACGGACCGGCTCGCCAGCCGAAAGCGAACCCTCGCTCGCCTCGAAACTGAAATTCCCTACGACCAGCTCAGCCGCGCCTCCCAGATTGACTACGAAGTCTTCCGGCATGATCTCCGGGAGGGGATCTGGCTGGAGGAGAATCTTCGCCCTTTCGAGGAAGATCCGCGCATCTACAACGAATACCTGACAGGCAGCGTCTACTGCCTCCTTACCCAGTCCAGCCTTCCACCTGAAATCAACATCAGCAATGCAGTCGCCCGCATGCGACGTTTGCCGGCCGTGGTCGCCGTGGCGCAGACCACCCTGACCAGCCCGCCCCTCCCGGTCCTCGAAACCAGCATCGTACAGAACCGTGGCGTAATCGACTTTTATGAGAAGGGGATCTACGACCTCGTGGGCGACACTCCGCAGCTGACAGCGGTCCGGGAGGCAGCCGGGGAGCTCCTTCCTCACTTGTCCCGGCATCAGGAATTCCTCGAGAACGACCTTCGCGCCCGCGCCACGAAAGACTGGCGGCTGGGAAGCGAGAAGTTCGATCGCAAGCTTCAATTCGCGGTCAATGCCGGCATCACCGCCCGGGAAGTCCTCGAACGCGCCGAGTCTGAATTCGAACGCGTCACCTCGGAAATGGCAGTGGTCTCCCGACAACTCTGGGGCACCTGCTTCCCCGGGCGCGCTCTCCCACCGGAGGACGACGCGGGACGTCACCAGTGTATCACCGAGGTGCTCGCCGTCATCGGGCGCGAACACGGGGAACCGGAAAACCTCCTCGCCGATGCCCGTGCAACCGTGGAGCGCCTGAAGACCTTCATTACCGACAAGGATATCCTGCGCCTGCCCAAGCCGGACCGCTGTGAACTGACGGAGATGCCCGAGTTTCACCGGGGCAACTCACTTGCCTACATTCAACCCGCCCCGCCCCTCGATCCCGACAACACGACCATCTACGCGATCAGCCCACCACCTGCGGACTGGGACCCCGACCGGGTGGAAAGCTTCCTGCAGGAATACAACCGGCATATGCTTCAGATCCTCACGATTCACGAAGCCTACCCCGGTCACTACGTCCAGCTCGCCTACCACAACCGCGAGAAATCCCCGGTGCGTCGCCTCCTCTACTCGGGGGTCTTCATCGAGGGCTGGGCAGTCTACACCGAGCAGATGATGCTCGACCAGGGATACGGGGATGGAGACCTCGCCCTCCGGCTCACCCAGCTCAAGTTCTACCTTCGCGCGGTTGCCAATGCCATCCTCGACCATCGCATGCACTGCCTCTCCATGAGCGACGCGGAGGCCCTCGATTTCCTGATGACACGCTCCTTTCAGTCGGAAGGAGAGGCTCGTCTCAAGATTGTCCGTTCCAAACAATCCACCGTACAACTGAGCACCTACTTTGTCGGCCGCATGGCCCTTCATGAACTGCGGCAAAACATCCAGAGGGAAGAGGGTGAAGACTTCGACCTCGGGCGTTATCACGAGGCCGTCCTCTCCAACGGGTCGCTGCCAGTCAACTACCTCGACGAAGTAGTACGCGAACGACTTCGCCAACCACGCTGACTCCTGTCACGGCAGTTCTGCTGCCCGACCCACCGGACCAGACGAAGAGAGCTCCCTTCCAGGGAGCTCTCCACACATGAGATTGCAGTCGGAGGGGAGGATTATTCTTCCTTGTCCTTCTCGGCCCCCTGGATGGAGAGCAGCTCCACTTCAAAGACAAGAGTGGAGTTGGGGCCGATATCCCGACCCGCTCCCTGTTTTCCATACGCCAGGTCGGATGGAATGAAGAGCTTGTACTTGGCCCCTACCTGCATCAACTGCAGGGCTTCCGTCCAGCCCGCGATCACCCCGTTCACAGGAAAGGAAACGGGTGTCTTACGCTCCACCGAGCTGTCAAAGACCGTCCCGTCAATCAGGGTTCCATGGTAGTGGACCTTCACCGTGTCCAGCGGGGTCGGCTTCGCGCCCTTGCCGGGCTCGATCACTTCATACTGAAGGCCCGTCTCGGTCACCTTCACACCATCCCGCTTCTTGTTCTCATCCAGAAATTTCTTTCCAGCCGCAAGGTTGGCATCCGATGCCTTTGCCGCCTTGGCTTCCATCTGCTTCTGCATTTCAGCCTGAAAGGTCTGCATGACCTTGTTGGCTTCCTCCTCCGCAATCTTGGAATCTTTTCCCGCCAGCGCTTCGCGCAGGCCGATGATCAGGTTCTCGACGTTCAGCTCGATGCCGTCCCCATGAATCGTCTCGCCAATATTACGGCCAATGAGATAAGAGGCCTTGTCCCTGCCGGTTTCCAACTTCGGTTCTTGTGCCGGAGCGTCAGTGGCGAGAAATACCAGAAGCAAGCAGGCAGCGGTCGTGTGTCTGAACATGGTGGGGAGCCTCAGCCCGGAATCCCCAAAGTCAACTCATTCCTCCCCGGGAGGATTGAAACGCTCGCGGAATCGTCGATACTCCGGCACCATGAAGACTCTCATCGTCTCCTGCAGCCTGCACACTGAAAGCAAGAGCCGCCAACTGGCCCGCGAGCTGGAGTCTCTCTGGCGTGCCGAGGACGCGATCGACATTACCACACTCGACCTCCGGGACCTCGAACTGCCTCCCTGCGATGGCGGTTCTTCCTACGGACATCCCGCCACCGGGCAACTGCAGGCGGCCTTCACGGAGGCAGACGCGGTTGTTTTCGCGGTACCGATCTACAACTACGACATCAACTCCGCCGCCAAGAACGCCATCGAGCTGGCCGGCCGGCAACTCACCGACAAGGTGGCCGGCTTCCTATGTGCAGCGGGCGGGCATCGCAGCTACATGTCCGTCATGGCGACGGCCAACAGCCTCATGCTGGATTTCCGCACCATCATTATCCCGCGCTTTGTTTACGTGGGTGGGGATGACATCCCGGACGGCGGAGGGCTGAGTGAGGACATCCGGAAACGCGTGGTCCAGTTCGGCGAGGAGTTCCAGCGTCTCGCCCGGGCCATTCACACTGCCTAGGAACTTTCCAAAGATGATGAAGAGCTCCTCCCCCCTTTCCCGCCGCGGCATGCTCGCACACTCGTCCCTCGGGTTCGGGGCGATGGCCTGCAGCGCTCTCCTCGATCGCTCCGAGGGCAGGGGAGAAATCGAACGGCATGTTCCTCCCAGGGTCCGGAACGTCATCTTCCTCTTCATGGAGGGAGGCGTTTCCCAGGTCGACTCCTTCGACTACAAGCCGATGCTCGAGAAGCATCACGGCAAGGATCCCCGGCAGGCCATCGGAAAACTCGAGAAGACCCAGTTCGAATCGATCGGCAAGGTCCTGAAGTCCCCCTGGACCTTCAGGCAACGCGGCCAGAGCGGGGCCTGGATCAGCGACCTGTTTCCCCACGTGGCGGAGATGGCAGATGAACTCTGTGTTATCAAGTCGATGACCTCGCGCTTTCCGGAGCACACCAGTGCCAACTTCTTCCTGCACAGTGGCAGTGGTCTGCAGGGCCGGCCCAGCATGGGGGCCTGGGCCACCTACGGACTGGGAAGCGATAACGACAACCTGCCCGGCTACATTGTCCTGAACGGGGGACAGATTCCTTCCGGTGGACTGGACTGCTTCAGCAATGGGTTCCTGCCCGCCACCGCGCGTGGAAGCCTGCTCAATGCCATTGGGTCGCCCCTCGCCAATGTCACCCCGAATGAACGCCACACTCACTTGCAGGCTCTCAAGCGAAACTTCGTCTCCCGCCTCAACCGGAAACCTGCCCGGACCTCCGGGGCACTGGAGGCGGCCATCGCCAATTACGAACTGGCTGCCCGCATGCAACTCGCTGTTCCGGAAGTCATGTCACTCGAGGGAGAATCCGCAGCGACTCGTCGGATGTATGGCATGGAATCCGACTACACCCATACTCAGACCTATGCCCGCCAATGCCTCCTCGCCCGACGACTGGTCGAGCGAGGAGTCCGCTTCGTGGAACTGACCATCCCGATGGTGAATGGCTACCAACGGTGGGACGCTCACGGCAACCTGGTGAAAAACCATGGAGACAACGCCCGGGCCGTGGACCAGCCCATCGCGGCCCTCCTCCGGGACCTGAGAACCCGCGGCCTGCTCGATGAGACCCTCGTTCTCTGGTCAGGCGAGTTCGGGCGCACGCCCTTCGCTCAGGGCGGGGCCGGCCGGGACCATAATGAATACGGATTCAGCCTCTGGATGGCGGGAGGCGGAGTGAGACCGGGACTATCCTACGGGGAAACGGACCGCTGGGGTTACAAGGCCACAACGAATCCCCTCGAGATCCACGATCTCCATGCCACCCTGCTCCACCTGCTTGGAGTCGATCACCGTAAATTCACGCACCGCTTCGGGGGCCGCGACATCCGCCTGACCGATGTCCATGGGCGGGTGGTGCGGGAAGTTCTCTCCTAGGCCCTGCGGATATCCTATTCCGACTTCCGCACCAGCGTCATTTCTCCGCCTTCGCCGGTCCCGACATCCTTGAATCCTACCACGAGTTTCCTGTTGTCCACGATCTGGTGGGTGATCTTCACCGTGGTCTCTTCGCTGTCTGCATTCACTGTGGTCAGGGTCAGGGTAGCTACTCCGTTCTCGTCGGCCCATTTACCCATTCCCATGCCGCCCTTGTCATTCGCAGTGACATGGACAACCTCACCGTCCTCGGGGTTGACCGCGATCATGGCCTCCGAGTTGTTATCGGGCATCTTGACGCTCAGTCCGAGGACATGATTCTCGAGGCGCCAGCTGTATGTGAGTGAAATGGCGCCCCCGTTCGAGTCCTCGTCCACCCAGGTGCCAATCAGGGCACCCAGTTCCGCACTCTCCAGGATCTCACCGAGGGTCTCCGCCCGGGCAACATGGAGCGGAGCGAGCAGCAGCGACAACCCGGCCATCAGGAAAAAGAACGTATTTTTCACGGGCATCGGCCTACACCCTCCCGGACATCGACACAAGTCCGGGCATGGAAACGCACCGGAGAATTTACTCTTTCCCATTTCTTCCGGAAGCGCCCCCGCACGTCCCCCGCGCCCGCCAGATGCTGGCTAACACACTGCCAATCAGACAGTGATAGAGCGCGGAAATGGCACACACCATGGCCGCTCCGGGCTGGGCCGCAAAGTGCAGCTTCGCCAGCGTCGCACCCAGTCCGGAATTCTGCATGCCCACCTCGATGGCAACCGTGCGGCGCTCGCGTTCACCGAGGCCAAAGACACGCGCCCAGAGATACCCGAGAAGAAACCCCGCCAAGTGCAGCAGAAAGATCGCAAGCAACAGCGAATTGAAGTGCGCCATGATGAGCTCCTTGCTCGCTCCCACGATACCACCGACGATGAGCACAATCACCCCGATCGAGACCAGGGGCGACACTTCTCCCACCACCGACCGTGCACGCGCCCCCAGGAAGCGGTTGAGCACCACTCCCGCAACCACAGGCAAAAGCACGATCGCCAGCATGTTGAGAAGCATCCCCCAGGCATCAACCCGGATGGAAACGGCGAGGGCGGCATAGCCCTTGGTAAGGGAGGGCGTCAATAGAATGGCGAGCAGGGTCGAGCACATCGTCATGAGTACACTCAGGGCCACATTTGCCCGCGCCAGGTAACTGACGACATTGGAAGCCGTACCCCCCGGGCAGCAACTGACCAGGATAAGCCCCAGCTTCAGGTCCTCCTCCAACCCGAACAGCGTAGCTACGCTCCAACCCAGGAATGGCATGATCAGGAACTGGGCAACCACCCCGATGACCGCTGCCCGCGGCAGGGCCAGCGCCCGCCTGAGATCCTCGAAACTCAGCGTCAGCCCCATTCCCAGCATGATCACACCCAGGCCCACCGGCACGAGCTTCAGATTGGTTCCCGGCACGGTTTCCTGCACGAACCAGACGAAGTGGCTGGGAAAAATCCAGGCCCAGAGCGTGCCGAGCACGGTCCACAACCAGAAGAGTCTCGCCACCGTCCGTGCCCAGCGCATGCCAACGGAGGTTTCAATATTTCCCGCAGGCCGTCACGGATTACTTTCGAACCACCAAGTCCGCCGGCTGCAGGACTCCGGAGGGGGCGCCTCCCCCGGCATGCCCAGGTCAACGCCCGGCGCGGCGTGGAATGGCCACCAGCCACGCTGGAATGCCCTTCCGCACTTACTGGCTCAGCATTTCGTCGTGCGCGAGGCTGCTGGGCGGAAGGTCACTCGCTCGCACCGCACGCAGGGCTGCCGCTGCACCGGAAAGCCGTTCCACGTCGTTGTCCTCCCACTCGATATTGAGCGCCCCATCGTATCCAATCCGGTTCAGCTCGATAATGACCTCCTCGGTCCTGACCGCATCACGCTGGCTTCCCGCCGTGGTAAAGTTCCAGCCGTTTTCAGGATGCCCCATGGGGCGGTGCCCTCCCAGGAGTCCGGCCCGGGTATAACCTTCCGCCACCCAGACGCCCTTGAGATGTACGGAGTGAAGACGTTCGGCAAACTCCCGGATGAAGGCAATCCCGGACACTCCCTGCCATTCGAGGTGCGAACAATCCAGGTTAAACCCCGCCACCTCCCCAAAGCCCGCCGCATCCAGGCAGTTCAGGTAGTCGCGAGCCGATTCCAGATCGCCCATCGCGCGTTCCCCCGGATGGCACTCCAGGTCGAACGTAACCCCGGCATCCCGGCAGGCCTCCAGAAAAGGACCAAAGCGCTCGACGAGAAGTTCGAGGCTGACCTGCCGCACGTCTGGAATGGCATGTCCGCCAATTTCGCTCGGCAGGGGTGGAAATCCAAACCAGTGGCTCCAGCAATGAGCCGGCGATCCCACAAAGCCTGTGATCGGCATCTTCCGCCCCTGCCCGTCCCCCAGCGCCTTGGCGAGGCGGACGGCCGCCAGCATCTGTCTCTCAGCCTCCTCGTGAATGAGGCGCCCGACTTCCTCCGGTACGTAGTAGGGATTCGTCCGGGGAGGAGTGTGTCCGGCCTCCCGCCACGCCACGTAAGCCTCCCGCGCTTCTCCTCCGACGAGGCCCAGGGTTTTTGCACTGGGTTCGTCCCCGAGTGCCTGCCCCTGGAGGTGGACCGAAAGCGCGAAGATCTCCAGGTCCCCCCTGCGAACCTTTTTCAACAACTCTGTCGCATATTCGCCCGCACGCTCGTAGCTGTCACACCGATCGAGCTCACAGAGCCAGCTGCACTCCTCGTAGCCGTCAAACCCGGCCTTGTTGAGGAACTTGATCCAGTCACCGTGCTCGATATCCCCGAATTGCCCCCGCACCAGACCCACCTGGTGGTATGAATCACGACCCTTCCGGTGCTGCGCTGTCTGCCGATGTCCCATAACCCGGGACCATGGCGGGGATCAGACATCACGCGAGCGATTTTTTTGGGATCTGGGCGGGCTGCCCTCCAAGGCGACGCCTCTCCGGAGTAACCGGCCCTTCCATGCGATGAAGGACTTCGGAATACCCTCAAAGCATCCCTTCGCGGCGAATCTTCGAAAGTCCGGCTTCCGTATTCGTCCTCCTTCCTGGGAAGGCGGGAAGCATGCCGAAAACGATTCGCATTGCACTCAGACTCTTCCCCCTCCCATCCTTCCTCCATGAAGATTCTCGTGACAGGCGCAACCGGCAAGGTAGGCCGCTCATTCATTGACCGGATGCTCGGAGACAGTGAATTCCCGGACTGCACCGTCCGCGCCTTCTGCCACAACCGGGTGCTCCCGGAACAGGAGCGTCTCGAGATCA
>CAWWCX010000137.1:0-9355 GCA_963935445.1 uncultured Roseibacillus sp. | reverse complement strand
GCGGAGGTTTGGACGTGGACAAGTCACCCTATCGTCGCCTTGAGTTGTGGCTGGGGCCGCTCTAAGCTCGGGCTGACTACATGAGATTCAGCGTATGTGTCTTTCTTCTGCCGGTCAGCGGAGCGTTGGCCGCTGAAATGGTGGAGTATGAGAAGGACATCCGGCCCATCTTTGAAGCGAACTGCTACCAGTGTCATGGGGCGGATAAGCAGAAAGGGAACCTTCGCCTGGACAGCCCGGCGGGAATCCGCAGGGGTGGAGACTCCGGGGAGCCTCTCTTTGTCCTGGGAAAGCGGGGAGAGAGCTACCTTTTCCAGCTGGTGAGTCGGGAGGACCCCGGGGAAGCGATGCCTCCGAAGGAGAAAGACGCGTTGTCGCAAGCGGACGTGGCGAAGATTGGGTTGTGGATCGACCAGGGGGCCAAGCTCCCGGGCAAGGAAGAGGTAGCAAGGTTGAGCACCGACCACTGGTCGTTTCAACCTGTGGCCGAGGAGCACAAGCATGGCAACGTGGATGGCTATCTGGAGGAGGCCCTTGCGGCGAAGGGGTTGCAGTTTTCGTCGCGGGCTGATCGCCGGACCCTGATCCGGCGTCTCTACCTTGTGATGCTGGGGCTGCCTCCGTCTCCCGGGGAAGTGGAAGCCTTTCTGCGGGACAAGTCTCCCGAGGCGTGGAGCGCTCTGGTGGAGAAGGTCCTCGCCAGTCCGCATTACGGGGAGCGCATGGCGCGGCATTGGCTCGATATCGTGCGCTTTGCGGAGACCAACGGGTTTGAAACGAATCGTGAGAGGCTGACGGCGTATCGGTTCCGGGACTACGTGATCGAGTCCTTCAACGAGGACAAGCCCTACGACCGGTTTGTGAAGGAGCACCTGGCCGGGGATGCGCTGGGAGCGGACATCGGAACCGGTTTCCTGGTGGCAGGGCCCTACGATATCGTGAAGAGCCCGGACCCGAATCTCACCCTCATGCAACGCCAGGATGAGCTGGCGGACATGATCAATACGACCGGGACGGCCTTTCTTGGGCTGACGCTGGGTTGCGCGCGGTGCCATAACCACAAGTTCGATCCCGTGGCGCAGAAGGATTATTATGCCCTGCAGGCCGTGTTTGCGGGGGTCGGATTCGGCGAGCGTGCCCTGAAGATTCCCCGGGATGACAAGGCAAGAGAGAAAGTGATCGCCCTGCGACGGGAAGTGGCTGGCATGGAGGCCCGGGTGGAGCAACTGCGGAAACGGGCAGCCAGATCGGGAGTGAAGCCCGCGAGGCGGCCCGCGGTGACGGCCCGTGGCAACGTGGATTCCTTTCCCGCCACCGCCGCGAAGTTCGTGCGCTTTACAATCAGGCGAACCAACAGCTCGCAGCCCTGCATCGACGAATTGGAGGTCTTCACCGCGGAGGGTGAGAATGTGGCCCGGGGAGGCAGGGCCACTTCGTCGGGGAATCTTCCCGGGTATGAGAGTCACAAGTTGGAGCACATCAACGATGGGAAGTATGGCAATGGGCGGAGCTGGATTTCCAATGAGAATGGCAAGGGCTGGGTGCAGATTGCGCTGCGAGGAGAGTTTGAGGTAAATCGCATCGCGTGGGCCCGCGACCGGGAAGGCCGGTTTACGGATCGAGTCGCCACCGACTACACGATTGAGCTCTCCCGGAATGGAACGGAGTGGAAGCAGGTCGCGCACTCAGGCGACCGCGAACCCTTCGGAGGCAAGTCCGATCCCGAGGCGTTTATTGCGGATCTTCCCAAGGAGGAGGCGGAGCGGGCGCGGGCGTTGCTGACAGCTCTCGAGGCGAAACGAAGGCAGGTTTCCGACCTGGAGACAGGACCGAAGTCCTGGGTGGCGAGGTTTTCCCAGCCCGGCGCCACCCATCGTCTCTATCGGGGAGACCCCATGGCCAGGCGGGAAGAGGTGGGGCCCGATGCCCTTCCCGTGATTTCCAGCCTGGGGCTGGCGCGCAATGCCCCGGAACGTGAGCGACGGGAGGCTCTCGCACACTGGATTGCGAGTCCCGACAATCCGCTCACCGCACGCGTGGCGGTGAACCGGCTCTGGCAGTTTGTCTTTGGAACAGGGCTGGTCGACACGCCCAGTGACTTCGGGGCGAACGGGACTCTTCCCACGCATCCCGGGTTGCTGGATTGGCTCAGTGCCGAATTCGTGTCCCGGAACTGGTCCGTAAAGGAAACGATGCGCCTGCTCCTGAACTCGCAGGCTTTCCAGCAGGCGAGCGGCCCCAGCCCACGGGCGCACAGCATTGATGCGGACAGCCGCCTGCTCTGGCGTTTTCCACCGCGGCGCCTGGAGGCGGAAGCAATTCGTGATGGCATTCTCTCGGCCGCTGGGACGCTTGATCGCCGGATGGGTGGTCCGGGCTTTTATCTCTTCGAGGTGGATCGGGAAAATGTGGTGCACTACCACGCGAAGGAGGAGTGTGGCCCGGAGGAGTGGCGTCGCATGATCTACATGTTCAAGATTCGCCAGGAGCAGGACAACGTCTTTGGCGCCTTTGACTGTCCGGATGGCAATCAGGCTATTCCGAAACGGAGCCGCTCGACCACCCCGTTGCAGGCGCTCAACCTGTTGAACAGCCATTTCACCATGCAGCAGGCGGGCAAGATGGCGGAGCGGCTCGGGGAAGGAGAGCGCGCCGTGCGGGAGGCTTACCGGATACTGTACGGGCGGCCAGCGAGCAGGGAGGAAGTGGCGGATGCTCTCGGTTTTGTTAACAAGCATGGGATGGTCGCGTTCTGTCGGGCCATGCTGAATACCAACGAATTTCTTTTTGTATTTTGAATCGCAGATGACCGCCGACGAATGCGGATGGCCCTCCGGAGCCGGACAACTCCCGCCCCGGAACGAGAGGGCCTTCCGTTACCCCAGGTTCCGATGACCAGTTCCCGTCAATTATTAGACCGCCGCAACTTTCTGGCTCACACCGGAAGCGGGCTCGGGAGCATTGCTCTTGCGAGCCTGTTGAGCCGGGATGGCCTGCTGGCCGCCGAGCGGGAGAGTGCCCCGGGAAAGACGCCCATCCGCCCTGTCATTGACGCCGCCAATCCGCATGCACCGCGCAAGTCGCACTTTGCGCCGAGGGCCCGTCAGGTCCTCATGATCTTCTGCTCCGGAGCGATCAGCCAGGTCGATACCTTCGATTACAAGCCGGAGATCATCAAGAGGCACGGGCAGCCATTGCCCGGAGGGGATCAGCTCATTACCTTTCAGGGAGCGCAGGGCAACCTCACGAGGAGCCCGTGGGACTTCAAGCCCCGGGGCCAGAGTGGAAAAATGGTGTCAGAGCTCGTGCCTCAACTGGGGGAACTCGCGGATGAGATGTGCTTCATTCATTCGATGGTGGGAAAGACCAACACGCATGGACCGGGTGAAAACTACATGTGCACGGGCTTCACCCTGGATGGTTTTCCCAGTGCAGGGGCCTGGACGACCTATGCCCTGGGGAGCGAGACTGAGGACTTGCCGGCCTACGTGGCCATTCCTGATGTCCGGGGCACGCCCCAATCCAGTGTGAACTGCTGGGGTCCGGGGTTTTTGCCCGCAGCCTTCCAGGGAACGGCCTTCAACGCGGCAAAGCCGCTGAGCAACCTGACGGTGCCGAAGGGAATAAGCAAGGCGACGGATGACGCCACGCGAGCCTTTCTCGAGCGACAGAACAGGCGCCACCTCCGGAACCATGAGGGTGATACCGAGCTCGCGGCCAGGATTGCCAGTTACCAGCTTGCTGCGCGCATGCAGCTGAGTATTCCCGAGGTGACTGATCTGAGCAGGGAGCCCGCCCACGTCCTGAAGGCTTACGGAGCCGATGATGCGGGGAGCAAGGTGGCGGATTTGCGTGCGGCCTACGGTCGCAATTGCATCCTGGCCCGGCGTCTCATCGAGAAAGGGGTGCGTTTCGTCCAGCTTTTCAATGGGGCCTACCAGACTGGGGGAGAGGGCGTGAGCAACTGGGACGGGCACAAGGTGATCGAGAAGCAGTACTCCGTCCATGGCCCGGTGCTGGATCAGCCCACCGCCGCCCTTCTGAGGGATCTCAGGACCCGTGGTCTTCTGGAGGATACCCTGGTGGTCTTCTGTTCGGAGTTCGGGCGGATGCCGACCTTCCAGAAAGGAGCAAGTGGCCGCGATCACAATCCCAGTGGATTCACCACCTGGCTGGCGGGAGCAGGGGTGAAGGCGCCTTTCAGCTACGGTTCGAGCGATGATTTCAGCTACAAGGCGGTGAAGGATATCGTGACGGTGTACGACTTCTACGCGACGATTCTTCATATCCTTGGCCTGGATCACGAACGTCTCAGCTTCTATCACAACGGCATCGAGCGCCGCCTGACCGATGTGCATGGACACGTAGTCAAGGGTATCCTGGCCTAGGAGCCAGGGTGGCGTGGAGAGCGAATCGTCCTGATCTTAGCGTGTTACCGCGGTGATGTTGCCGGTAAAGAGGAGATCGAGGGAGGTTCCATCATCGTCGATCTCGAAGCGGTCCTTCATGATCGCGGCCGGGATATGGAGAATCCATTTTGCATCCTGGTGGATGAGAGAGCCCGAGAGGGTGACGGGCTCGGTTTTCCTGATCGTGAGATCTTCAACCGTTTTGCCGACTTTTTTTGCGAGAAGAATCCCGCTGCCCTGAACCTCGCAGGTTCCACCGACACGGAAGTGGCAAGCGGTCTGGGAGAAACGGCCGTCCTGCTGAAGAGGAATGGAGGATGGGACGGTGTGATCCCTGATGGTGAGGATGCCGGCCGGGATCAGGGTCCTGATGCTGCCGATGAGGGGAGACCAGGAAAACCTCAGCCTGCCATCGTTGGCGTTGGCGAGGTCGATTTGCTCGATGGTGAAGGTGCGCACGCCATCACTCCGGGTTGTGACCGTGCCAGTCACACTGCCCTTGAGCGCACAGGTGGCCGTGGAGCGCCGGGGAGTAAGGGGCCCGGGACTGAGGACGATGGTAATCAGAGCGGAGGAGGATTCGGAATCGATGCGCATCTGGAGGCGCTCGGTGCGAGGGGCGCGTGGAGTCCGGTGGCTCTCGGAACGAGGTTGCTTCGCGTGGCCGGGAGAGGACGCTGTCAGGGTCCCTTCCAGCCCGGCAGGGGCGGCAAGGGGCGGGGCGAAGAGATGGCAGCCCGGCAGCAGGAGGAAGAGCACGGCCGGGGCGATGAACGCCCGGAGAGAGGATGCTGGCGCGGGGGCTTGTCGCGAATCAGGCATCGAGCACCGCGAATTTCAGTTCCGCGCAGGAGACCACCTCGCCATTGACGAGGCACTGGCAGGCGGCTACCCCGACGCTGCGCTTCAACTTCACAATTTCCGCTTCAATGAAGAGGGTGTCTCCGGGGACGACTGGTTGGCGGAATTTGACGCGATCAGCGGACATGAAGTAGCCGATCTTCCCTTCATTGTCGGGCAGGCGCAGAACGAGAACGGCAGCGGCCTGAGCCATGGCCTCCAGTTGGAGGACGCCGGGCATGACCGGATGGTCGGGAAAGTGCCCCTCGAAGAAAGGTTCGTTGTAGGTGACGTTCTTGACTGCGGTGCACTTCAGTTCGCTGGAGAAGTCCATCACCTTGTCGATGAGGAGAAAGGGGGAGCGGTGGGGCAGGATCTTGAAGATATCCTTGATATTGAGCACGGCCTCGTTCTCCGGAAGCTGGAAGGGAGGCACCATTGAGCGCATGCGGGCGTATTCCTTCTTGAGGAGGCCCGCCATCTGGGTGTTGGGACCGTGTCCCGGGGCTACTGCGATGACGTGGCCGGTGATTCGCTTGCCGGAGAGGGCAAGGTCGCCGATGAGGTCGAGAGCCTTGTGCCGGGCAAACTCGTTTTCGTATCGCATCGGCTCCTTTGAGAGAATCTCCTCGTCCCGAATCACTACCGCGTTTTCGAGTGATCCTCCCTTGATGAGGCCCTGGTCCAGGAGGGGCTTGATTTCGTCGTAGAAGGTGAAGGTCCGGGCGGGAGCGATTTCCTTCTCGTAGATCTCGGGAGTGACCTCAGTCGAGAAATGCTGGGTGAACTTTCCGACCTTGCTCAGGTTGGTGACGGACACGCGGAACCCGCGGTAGGGCACGATGGTGATATGTGAGCCGTTCTTGCTGTCGAAGTGGAGCGGTTCGCGTATTTCCCATGTCTTGAGCCGTTGGTCCTGCTCCTCGAGTCCGGCCTTCTTGATGAGCTCGACGAACGGCCGGGCCGATCCGTCGCCGATGGGAGGCTCGTTGGCATCCATCTCGATGAGCGCATTATCCACCCCCATTCCACTGAGGGCGGAAAGGACGTGCTCGACAGTGTGCACCCGGACGGACCCGGAGGCGAGGGTGGTGGCGCGTTCCACTTTCTCGACCCGGGCGACATCGGCCTCGATCAGGGGCTGGTCCGGCAGGTCAATGCGGCGAAACTTGAAGCCGTGGCCGACAGGAGCGGGTTTGATGGTCAGGGTGACTTTTTCACCGGTGTGCAGGGAAGTGCCTTCCAGGGTAGCAGGTCCTGCGAGGGTGCACTCCTTGTCCCTGTTGATGGTGGCCACAAAAGACTCTTGGGGCATGGCGGGAGAGTAGGAGTCGTTGGGCTGCTGGCAAGGTGTTAATGGACGTGGCGAGATGGACTTGCCGTATTTTCGGGGAGCCAATTATTGAGTTGTTGCACCGACGCGTTTGTGGGTCCCTCGGGGTGTTGCATGGCGGGAAGAGAGGATATTATTGCGGTATGCACGGACATCCGGGTTGTGGAGTTGTCCGAGCACTGGCTTGTTGTGGAAAAGCCTGCGCCCCTGATTGTGCACCCGACCAACGGCAAGCCGGAACCGACGTTGCTCGGGGAGGTGAACCGATGGCTGGAAAGCCAGGGAGAGGAAAGCGGCAGGCTGAGTATCCTGAACCGGCTCGATCGCGAGACGAGTGGGCTGGTTCTCATGTCGCGCACGCCTGTTGCGGCCCGCCAGTTTGGCAAGGCCATGGAGAGGCGGGAGGTCGGGAAGCAATATCTTGCGTTGGTGTCCGGTTGGCCGGAGTGGGAAAAGTTCCGGGTCGAGGAGCCTCTCCTCCGGCGGGGAGAGATTGCGGAGACCCGCATCTGGATCAAGCAGGCCGTTCACCCGGGCGGGCGCCCCTCGGTAACTGGGTTTGAAGTGCTCAGACGTTTCGAGAACCGGCACGGTCGCTTTACGTTGCTGCGTGCAAATCCTGAAACCGGGCGGACGCACCAGATCCGTGTTCACCTGGCTCACCTGGGCCACCCGCTGGTTGGAGACAAGATCTATGGTCCGTCCGAGGAGTGTTACCTCGAATTCATCGAAACGGGGTGGAGTGCGCGGCTGGCTGAGCGCCTCCATCTCTCACGGCATGCCCTCCACGCGAGCAGGTTGGAGGTGCCCTGGGAGGAGGGGAGCCTGGCCTGGGAGTCCGTTCTCACCGGGGAGCTTTCTGAGTTTTGTGAGATCGATGGTTGCCAGGCCGGAGAGAACAAGGAGAGTTGATGCATGGCTGCACTGGAGGAGATAGTTGCTTTTCTCGATGATGAGTTGCGGCTGGGGGAGGTGCCGGACTATCCCGGGGCGCTCAATGGATTGCAGATGGAGGGGAGGGGAGAAGTTGTCCGGGTGGCGGCGGCGGTTGATGCTTCCCTGCCAGTTGTGAGGAAGGCGGTGGAGGCAGGAGTGGATCTTCTGGTAGTTCACCACGGCATGTTCTGGAGCGGGTCCCGGCCCGTGACCGGGGCCATCTACGAGAAGTTCAAGACCGCGATGGATGCCGGACTGGCGATCTACAGCGCCCACATCCCGCTCGATATTCATCCGGTTCTCGGGAACAATGCCTGCCTTGCGAGGGCCCTTGAGCTGCACGAGGTGGAGCCCTTTTTTGAATGGAAGGGGATCCAGTTAGGAATGCGGGGAAGGTTTGCGGGGTCGCGGGACGAGCTGGTGACAAAGTGCGGAAGGGTTCTTGGCAGCGAGCCTCACCTCTGTCCCGGCGGCCGGGTTGAAGCAGGGTTGGTAGGTGTGATTTCGGGAGGATGTGGCGAGCAGGTGGAAGCGATCAAGGAAGCGGGCATTGATACATTCCTGACCGGGGAAGGTCCGCACTGGAGTTACACTGCAGCTGAAGAGGTGAAGCTCAATGTTCTGTACGGCGGGCACTATCTGACGGAAACCTTCGGGGTGCGGGCAGTGATGGATTTGCTGGAAGGCGAGTTTGGGATTGATGGGTGTTTCATTGATCATCCCACCGGGATGTAGAATTTGTTCCGACGGGCCTCCTGCCGACATGCAAAAAGACCGTGAACTGTTAGGTCGCTCTTTCTTTGAGCAGGAACCGACGCGCTGTGCCAGGGAGCTCGTCGGGTGCGGGTTGGAGTGGAAGGGGTGCTCGGGCCTGATCGTGGAAACCGAAGCATACGAGGCCGAGGGAGATGCCGCCTGCCACACCCATGCCCGCCCCTCCGCACGCCTCTTCATTGCAGAGCACGAGGCCGGGACGGCGTATGTATATCTGAATTACGGAATGCACTGGCTGTTCAATCTGCTGGTGAAAGGGGGAGAGAAAAATGGCTTCGTTCTGGTCCGGGCCCTGGAACCGCTGCGGGGACTGCCGCTCATGCGCCGGCGCCGGGGGCGGAAAGAGCAGGGGGACCTGTGTTCCGGTCCGGGCAAGCTCACCCAGGCTCTCGGCATCGAGGGAAACCTCCACGGGGTTGCTGTTTTGGAGTCTCGGTCGTTCGCCCTGTGGCGACCGGGCGACGAGAAGAAGGCGGAGCCCTTGCCCTGCCGGCGGGTCGGAATTTCAAGCGCCGTGTCGCGGAAATGGCGGTATGTGCGGGAAGGTTCGCCCTTCCTGAGCGTGGCCCCGGGCCGGGAATAGCTTCCGGGCTGGTTGGCCTGAGGGCGGAAGGGAGTCTTCCGGACGTTTTGCGCCCGTCAGGCGAATTTTCTGGGATGGTTTTTCCCCGGAATACCTTTTTTCTGCAGGGGACGGGAGAATTAGCCCCTGCAGGGCCATATCCCCCGAAAAACAAGGGTCACGCTCTGGTGCGGGTGAAGGGAATCGAACCCTCGCCTCAAGCTTGGGAAGCTCGCATTCTACCACTGAACTACACCCGCTCTGAGCTGTGGGGGACGTTTATCGCGAAAATCTTACCGCTGAAAGCGGAAAAAGTAGGCGTTGGGGCTATTTTTCAGGTCCCCCCGGCTTCATCGGAGAGCTGAAAATAAGGAGAAAAAAGCCTTGGCGCTCCCAAGACCGAGGGCTAAAAGTTTCCCCGGACAGCGGGTATAGCTTAATGGTAAAGCCCCAGCCTTCCAAGCTGGCCATAAGGGTTCGATTCCCTTTACCCGCTCCATT
>CAWWCX010000136.1:0-9359 GCA_963935445.1 uncultured Roseibacillus sp. | reverse complement strand
ACACTGCATATCGTCGGCAGCGTCAGATGTGTATAAGAGACAGGGGTCGGGATGGAAGGGGTGAAGTAGGAGTAGAGTCCCGCTTCGTCGATGTTGGCGAAGAAGGAGCTAAGTTCGTAGTATTCCTTGGCGCTGATGGGGTCGTATTTGTGATCGTGGCAGCGGGAGCATTCGAGGGTGAGCCCGAGGAAGGCGGTGCCGAAGGTGTGGAGGCGGTCGGCGACATACTCGATGCGGAATTCTTCGGGGACGCTACCGCCTTCGACCTTCTGTGGATGGAGGCGGTTGAAGGTGGTGGCTTGGATTTGGTCTTTGGTGGCGTTGGGGAGAAGGTCGCCGGCGAGCTGTTCGATGATGAACTGGTTGTAGGGCAGGTTTTCGCGGAAGGCATTGATGACCCAGTCGCGATAGGGCCAGACGAAGCGGTCGCGATCGACCTGGTAGCCGTAGGTATCGGAGTAGCGGGCGACGTCGAGCCACTCACTGGTCATACGTTCGGCGTAGGCGTCGGTCTTGAGGAGGCGGTCGACAGTTTGCTCGTAGATCGTATCTGCCTGCTTGGGAAACCCGGCGAGTTTTTCAAGAAAGGCGTCCAGTTCGTCGATGGAGGGCGGCAGGCCGGTGAGATCGAAGGTGACGCGGCGGAGCCAGGATTCGTGGGTGGTGTCGGGATTGGGCCTGAGGCCGGTGCCCTTCAGACCGGCGTGGATGAAGGCATCAACCGGAGTGCGGCCCCGGGATTCCGTCCGGGGCACGGGGATCTCTTTGGGAATGGGCTTGAAGGACCAGTGGGTGTCGTACTTGGCGCCTTGTTCGATCCAGCGTCCGATGAGGTCCTTCTCCGCCTTGGTGAAGGCGGGCATCTTGGACTTGGGCGGAGGCATGACCTCGTCGGCCTCCCCGGAGTTGATGCGATGCCAGAGTTCGCTTTCCTCCAGGTCACCGGGGACGATGCCGGCGTAGCCGTCGAGGTCGGCGAGGGCGCTCTCCCGGGTATTGAGGCGAAACTCGGACTTCTGGTTTTTGGCATCAGGGCCGTGGCACTTGAAGCAGCGGTCGGAGAGGAGGGGCCGGATGTCGCGATTGAAGTCGATTTCCCCGGCGGCGGGCAGGGAAAGGACCGCAATGATGGGAATCGAGAGGGCGGAGCGCATCATGAGGAGGAGGGCAAAGACAGGGTTGGGCGGAGACGCCCTTTCAAGGGTCTCACCGGATATACTGGCAGCGGTGCAAAATGCAATCAGATCGAGTGCCTTCTGCTGGTGGGGACGGGGCGAGGTAGCCGGCCCCGGGGATGCTTGCGTGGCCGTTCCCTCAAGGATTGGCAACGGCTCCCGCGATCAGTTCACCCAAGCGGACGACACCGGCCGTATCGATGACGAGCTTCTTTTCCTGGGGTGGCAAATCGAAGGCCTTGAGGTGGAGGGTGTGGGGGTCCCCGTCAGCGACGGCTGCCACGTCGGCAACCACATCGACATTGTTGACACGCTTGTCATCGGTTGGCTGCTGCTGACTGAGGACCCAGGTCAGTTCGGGGCGCTGCAGGTCCTTGCGGCTCTGGGTGATGATCGATTGGAGGCGCTTGGCGGCTTCCCGGCGATAGGGATGGAAGCTCATGTCATTTTCGCCGAGATGATAACAGATCCCGGCAAGGGAGACCTTGTGTCCCTTCATTTCCAATTCGGTGATGGCCTCTTTGACGAAGGCAATGAAACGGGGATAGAGATGGCGGGACCTGGCCATGCTGCCTTCGGGTGTCCAGTCGATGATCTGCGATCCGCTATGAGTGAACTTGGCGATCGCAAGGTTCTGAATTCCCTCCTTGTGGAGCGAGGCGCCGAAACTCAGTTCCGGTCCGAAGCTGCCGTAGTGGCCGGTCAGTCCGAGGGGTTCCCACCCTGCGGACCGGATCACTCCTCCCCCCAGGCTGTATTTGAAGGCAATAGCGGTTTGGTCGGCCGCGAGTTGCTCACCCCGGGGGAGCTTCCTCAGTTCCTGCGTGAAGGCACGTTCTCCCTCCATGTTGCGGTGACCTGCGAGAATGAACAGGTTGACGTTTTTCTTCCCGGCATGGGGCCAGCCATTGGAAAAGGTGCGTCGATGCTCCTGCTGGATGCCGATGGTCCGGAGGTAGGCATCGGCGTAGTTTTCGCCATGCTGGAGTTGTCCGAGCGTTCCGTAATGGTAGTGCAGGCCGACCCCGCCTCCGATTTCCACTCCGATATGGGCGGTAGGGATGTATTCGGCTCGCGGATCAGCCTCGGCGACCGAGCGCTGGCCAACGCTGATCGCATACATGCGCGGGCGGAGATCCATTCCCCAGATTGTCTTGGTGCACAGCTCGCCGAGGTAGAACTTGAGATCGGGAACCCTGAGGTCGCGGCGCCAGCACGCGAGGAAGTTTTTCAGGTTGGCGCCGTAGTTCTTCATGTAGTCCTCGTTGAACATGTCGTTTTCGCCCTGGTGCCACATCACCCCCTCGAGGCGCCAGGCGATCCTGCGTGCATCGAGGTCCGCGAGGGCATCCCGGATGGTCTGCAGGGCCAGCGGATACATCTTGAAGCCAATGGGCTCGTCGGGATTCCAGTCTCCTCCCAGGTGTGTGCCGCCGGCCGCGACCTTGATAATGGCGATGGGGGCCTTGATGTGGCTGGTGACCTTGCGGGCGAAACTCAGCTCGGGACCGACGATGTTGTTGACCGGTTGCAGCGGCGCCCAGCCGTTCGAACGAGTCTTGTTCTCGCGGCCGAGACAATAGGTGAACTGGACCGCGGGCTGGGACTTCTCGAGGCCCGCGAATGGAGGAAAGCGCTTGATGTCGGTCACCTTGGAGTCGGAGCCCACCATGTTGGACTGGCCCGCAAAGATGAAGACACGGAGGGTCTTGTCGTCCTTGTTGGTCTGGGCACACAGGGGCAGGAACGAGAGAAGGAAGAGAGCAGGAAGGAGTCTTGCAGGCATGAAGGAGAAGCGTGCAGGGGGCCGCCGGGAATGCACGCCGGAACTGGATTTTCTGGGTGATTCAGGCGGTCTCCTCGCAACTTGGCGGCCCGGGCGAAGAGATGGGGATTGTTTGATTCCTCATTCACAGTCATGAAAGTGACGTCATGCGCGCGGGGAATCCAATGGAAGAGTGGAGGGAGCTCCGGGTCTCCAATGACGCTCGAGATGATGCGGAGGAACTGCGGCGGCGGATGGATCATGATGGCTACCTCTTCTTCAGGCAGCTGCAGCGTCCGGATCTCCTGTGCGAACTGCGGCGCGAGATGCTTACCGTCATGCAGGATGGAGGCTGGCTACTGGAGGGAACCGATCCGATGGAAGGAGTCGCCAACCTGGATGCACGCTGTACGGAAGGGGATGTGGAGTATACCGAGGTATACCACCAACTCTACAAGCTAGAGGCCTTCCACCGCATTGCCCACCAGGAGGAAGTGATGGAGATGGTGGAGAAAATCTATGGAAGGCCCGCCATGCCTCATCCCCAGAAAATCGCGCGTCTGTGGTTTCCCCAGTATACCGAGCACACGACGCCTGCGCATCAGGACTATGTGCACTTCCAGGGCCATTACCAGACGCTCACCTGCTGGGCTCCGGTGGGAGATTGCCCGCGGGAGCTGGGGGGGCTGGCGATGCTGGCAGGATCACACAAGACCGGGCATGTACTGGATCATCACTTTTCGCTGGGGGCGGGAGCGCTCGACGTTGAACTGGGGGAGGAGGAACGGAAGCGTGAATGGCATTCCACCGATTACGAAATCGGGGATACCCTCATCTTCCCGGCTCTCACCATCCACAAGGCGCTCCCGAACGTCACAGCAGACCGCCTGCGGGTGTCCCTCGACAACCGCTACCAGGCAATCGGCGAGACCATCGCCGAGCATATGCTCCTCCCGCACCTCAATATCTTCAACAAGCTCACGTGGGAGGATGTCTATCGCAGCTGGCCCTCGGACGAATTGAAGTACTACTGGGAGAAGATTGAGAACCCGGTGGCGCCGAGGGATCTGACCTATCTCGACAGGGGATTTGCGGAGGCTGTGGAGCAGGCTCGCAATGGCGACGATCATGCCCGGCTCTACCTGCGCCGCTTCATCAAGCGGGACCCGGATTCCCCCGAGGCACGTCTGGCCGGAGAGGTGCTTGGGGAAAACCCGGGGAACGACGCCCCGTCAGCAGATGGCGTGAAGTGATGGGGTCGGGGATTACGAAGGAAAGCCTCTCTCAAGGTTGCGCAACCACCCGGATCCGGAAATAGAGGTCGATGGAAGGGTCGACGGGCAGTCTGCTGCGGTAGGTCACCACGCTGGTTCCGTCCCCACTGGCTGTGGTGTTGACCAGGCTGAGGGAGGTGTTGGCTTCGCCCCACGCGCGCAAGTCCGGGGACTGCTCGATGAGAACCGCGAATTCGGTGACCCCGTTCCTGATTGAATGGGATAGTTCGATATGAGGCTGCTCATTATCGGGGGAGAGAGAGACGCGCAGATCGCTCCTGGAAGCCTGATCACGCAGGCCGGAGCCAAGGACGTATTCCAGGGCATTGGCCAGTCCGTCCCCGTCTGCGTCGGCCAGTGGCCCGGAAAGAGCTGCATCACCAAGTTCCGCAGGAGAGAAAAACCCTGCGCGCCAGTCCGGGACCGGGGCTTCCCCGGTCGTTCCGGGAGTTCCGCCGGGGGTCGGGGAGGCGGCCCAGTGGAGCGGTTCCCCGCCATAGCCGTTCTTGGTCACACGCTCCAGGGATTTCCCCGTGCCGTCGGCAGCTGAGGCCCACGGCAGGTCGTCAGAATAGATCACGGTGTCAACCGAAACGCGGAGAGGAGGGCTGTCCGGAATGCCACTGGGCTCTGGCAGACGGATGCGCAGGCGTTCGCCCCCGTTGTCAAGTTTGCCCGGGTACGGACCGTAGACCGGGACGGAGGACGGGATCTGGCGGATGGACCGAAAGGTCTCCGGTTCAATCTCGGTGAGGATGAGCAATTCTCCCGGTCCAAGCGCCGGGGTGGTCCCCTCGAAGATGAAGCCTACGCCGCCGACCTCGGCATTGGCCAGCGCGACCGGTTGATTGGAAATATTCTGGATCTCGATGAACTCCGGCTCGAAGGCCGAGGGGTGATACATGAGTTCGGTCACCACGAGAGGGCCTGCGACCGGGCTGGCATTGGGTGCATTCGGGGTCGGGGAGATGAGCGGAACGACCTGGGCCTCTCCAGTCGAGATGAGGTGCCGGCCGTAGGGCACGCCGACGGAGGAATCTCCAAATTCAAAGCCGCTGACGTAGTCGAGACGTTCCCCGGAAGAAGTGGCGGCGATGAGAAACACCTCCTCACCCCGGGAATCGAGGGCAAAACTGGGCTCTACGCCGGGAGCAGGATTGAAATCCGATTCGTCAAAGCTGAGGAACCCGTTGCCGGGAATGGTGGTGTTATCGGGGATGCGAAACTTTTCGGGCTGTCCGAGGTCATCTGTCAGGAGCCAGCCTCCCAGATCGAGAGCTTCCGGGCCGGGGTTGAAGAGTTCGATGGAATCTACCTGGGGAAGGAGGGAATTGGTGAGGACTTCGTTGACGAGGACATCGGGGAGCTGGGCGGGGCCTGGCTCAGCGGTGCCGGGCGAACCGAGCAAACTCCGGCTGGCGGTCCAGTTCTCTCCATCAGCGGGATTGCCGGAAACATAGACCAGGGAGTAGCCATTCCGGGCCTCCGGGGGCCAGTCTCCTCCGTCGGCGTAGGTGAAACTCTGGATCGTGGACCCGTTCCGGGCTCGCAGGGTGAGCAGTTCGCCCTGGCTGTCCAGAGCGAGGTCGAACTCGCCAGCGATGAGGCTGTCACGCTGTCTGCCGTAGACCTGCCGGAAGGCGCTGCGATCGCGCACAACCAGCACGTGCTCCCCGGAGGAAAGGGTGCGGGCGGGGAAGGTGAAGGAAACGCCCTCCCTGAAGGTCACCCCGGTCAGTGAAACCGGGCCCGCCGAGATGTTCTGGAGCTCGATCCACTCGAAGGCGCCGTTGTCGGTGACTGCATCACCAAGGTCGTAGGGATCGTGCATGATTTCGGAGATGACGAGATTGGTTGGTCCGGCGGGCACTTCGTTGACGAGGTACTCGACCTCAAGGGGAGCGCTCCAGCCACTGCCGACCGGGGTTTGCCCTGAGCTTGTGGAATTGCCCCCGGAGGGGTCGAAAGTACGGGCTACCAGGCGGGCGGTGCTGGTCAGGGTAATAGGCTCCGTGTACTCGATTCCGCCTACGCCGCCTCCACCCTCCTCGAAGCCGGCCACCAGCCTGGCCTGGTTGAGGAAGTCACTGCTGCGCGCGCTTTCGTTGAGGGCGTGGATGGCAAGGATGTTTTGGCCGGCCTGCAGGGAGTCGAGGTGGGCGCTCACGTTGAAGTTTTCGAACGTGACGGCAGAGCCGTCGTCATTGGTCTGCGTGGCGGAGGAGAGGTAGTTCAGGTTGGCGGGATCATTTGCAGAGGTGATGCGGACGCCGTTGAGGTAGGCTACGAAGCCATCGTCGTAGCGCATCTGCAGGGTCAGGAAATTCCAGGTGGACAGTTCCTCGCCATCGACATTGAACGGAATGCGGATGTAGCAGCTGGTGCGATTGGACATGTCATCATCCACGTCAATATTGATGTAGGGTCCGTATCCGCTGCTTCGCTCGTAGCCCACGCCGTTCGTGCCGGTGCGCCAGCCATCGTCGTTGAAGGGCTCGCTGCCGCCCCGCCAGCTGGTTCCGATGTCACTGCTGGGAACGAGGACCCTCACCTGCTGGGATTCGTTGAAGAGATTCGTTCCCTCGACGGTGCCACCATCGGATTGGGGGCGCGGGTCGCTGCCGTCGAGAGTGTAGAAAATCCTCTGGCCGGCACTGAGGGAGGCGTTGAGCGTGACGGTCGTGCCGGCAGGATATGCTCCTCCCGGGCGATTGGCTGCGGGCCGCGGGGCGAACTGTGAGTCCATCCAGCTGAGACGGGTGGCAAGCCAGTTCTTGAGGTGGTTGACTTCGCCCTGGTAGCCCCCGAAGCGTGGAGGGCTTCCCGACCAGCGTTGGAAGTTACGGACCTGAGACTCATCGAGGGTAGCGGCCATCCGGTCGATGATGGCGTGGACATTGGGGGTGGAGAAGGGCCCGTTCCGCAGTTCGAAGTATCGGTCGATATACTTCTGCCAGAAGTTTTCATCGGCAAACAGGCGGTTCCACCACGGATAGGTGAAGTAGTTTGTGCCTCCCGCCCAGGTGGAGGGGTTGTCGTCCCGGCTGTCGGTGGATTCCATGGAGCGGTCGAAATCCCAGATGGGGCCATACTCGACCTTGCCCGCCCTCGTCTTGAAGAAATATGTGCTCAGGCGCAGGGCGTCGGCATTCAGGGTGAGGACGTTGAGAAGGTGGTGATCGATCCATGAATCGACATCGATGTAGCGGGCGTAGCCATTGACCGGGTCGGCGAAGTCAGGCGCGTTGAGCGCATCGTTCATGTTATTGAGGTAATCGCGGATCCAGTTGGCCTGGGCACTGGTGGTATCTTCCTCCTTGGGGTAGACCCAGCCGAGGCTGAGTCCCCCCGCCCCGAGGCCTGAGTCCCCCGGGTCCAGGCGATCGACCTTGAGCATGTAGCCCCCTGCGATGCCGGGCTCGCTGTTCACGCTGGCAGGCAGCCGTTCCACGTCGACTCGCTCCTGGTCGCGGGAGATTTTCTCCATGAAGGTATAGACGCCGTCGTAGTCCCCGCCGTAGGAGAGGTTGCCGCCGTTGTCATTCTTGAAGAGTTCGACAAAGCGGGTGCGGACGGCATAGCGGCCAACCTGGTTGCTCAGTTCGTAGATGAAGGCATTGCGCATGAGGGACCGGTCGAACTGTGAACGTGCATTGAGAATCCAGTCGGATTCCTCGGGAAGCCCCAGGGGGGAAATGTCCTTGTTGCGGTTGAGCTGGTTCCAGGCCTCGATGCTGTAGGCCTTCTTGGCGAATCCACTGGAGGAGGACCCGCGGACCTTCCACCCGCCCCGGGTGCCCAGCGTGTAGGGCCTGTTCAGGGTGGTGCGCCGTGTGCGGCGGTCGGGCTCAAAGAAGGCGAAGAAGGTGAAGGCCTTGCCGTTGGAGGCGGTGGGCCCACCGGAAAAACGCTCCATGACTACAACCGGGATATCGGAACTGAAATTGACCGTGTCACTGGAGAGTTCGAGGTAGCCCTCTTCCGCCACGGCTCCCGGAGCAAGCCCGGGTTCAAAACTGCGAGCACGCAGGAGGGTGGAGGAGGTGATCAGGAGGGGTGAGGTGTAGAGGGCTGAGGAGGCGGTGGGGACATCACCGTTGGTCGTGTAGCGGATCTGGGCGCCCGGCGATTCGGTAGTCAGGGTCACGGTAAGAGACCCGGTGTAGCCGCGGCCGGGAATGCTGAAGGAGACAGGCCCGGAAGGCAGCCCCTGATCAGTGCCGTTGGAGCCGCCGGGGGAAGATTGCTGGAAGTAGCCGGGATTACCCAGACCCGGTTCGCTTACAATTTCGGCCTCCAGTCGTGGAAGACAGAGCAGGTCGGAACTGGTGGTATCCCCGTTCATCAGGTGGATGGCGAGGGTGTTGCTGGTCTGAAGCAGGGAGGAGTGCTCGGTGATGTCGGTGTCTTCAAAGACGACCGCCTGTGAGTCCGGGTGATCAGAGCCGGCATCGGAATTCCAGGAGGGAGGCCCGGCGGGAGGGTTCCCGGAGGCTACCTGCGTTCCATTGAGGTAGGCGATAAAGCCATCGTCATACTTCATGCGGAGGCGGAGGCGGGTCAATCCTTCCGTCGTGGTCACCGCGAAGGGAATGCGGATATAGACCGTGGAGTTGATGTCGTAGGTTTCCCCCTCGACGTCTCCGCTGGCCCCGAAGAGATTCTCGTATCCGCCGCTTCGTTCGTATCCGATCCCGGTGGTGGCCGCCCGCCAGGCGGAGTCGTCGAAGTCTGGTCCCCGCCACGCGCCACCGATATCAGCGGTGGGAACGAGTATGCTGCATGCGGTGTTCTCGGGGATGAGAACCTCGGTGGAAGTGGACCCGCTCTGGGCAAGCCCGTAGGAGATGTCCTCAAACTGCTCCGGATAGGAGGAGTAGCTGCTGACGATGGTCTGCTGGTCGGGATCGACCAGCGCGAGGAACCCACCGGCATCCTTGCTCATGCGGAAACTGGTGTGCAGTTCTCCGGCGCGGCGGTCCTTGCCGGAGGCAAAGACGAGGAGGGTTCCTCCGGGAGGGAGCAGAGTGGGGGAGGGAATCTGCCACTGGGTTCGCTCGGCGGGGTCCAGGGAGAGGAAGTAACCTCCCATGTCTACGGTCTGTCTCTTATACACATCTCCGAGCCCACGAGACCGTACTAGAT
>CAWWCX010000135.1:0-9378 GCA_963935445.1 uncultured Roseibacillus sp. | reverse complement strand
GGTATCGGGCTGGTGGCCGCCCGCGATCCCGAGGCCACCATGATGGTGCTGCCGGCCGATCAGCTCATCCGAGACACAGCCTCCTACCATGCCGTCATGACGGATGCCCTCGCGGCCGCCACCGCAGGCGCAGGTCTGGTCACGGTGGGAATCAAACCCTCCTGGGCCTGTCCTTCCTACGGCTATGTCGAACGGGGAGAACCCGCCTCCCTCGGGGAACTCTCCCTCTCCCACCAGCCCCACGAAGTGATCCGTTTCCGTGAAAAACCCGCCCCCGAGCAGGCCGAAGAATTTCTCGCCAGTGGAAACTTCGCCTGGAATGCGGGCATGTTCATCTGGTCGATTCCAACCGTCCTCTCGGAGCTCCGCACCCACACGCCCGAACTTGCACACTTCGTGGAGGAGATCCGGGATACCGGGGAGGTCGCCGACACGGTCGCAGCCCGCTTTCCCGCCCTCACCCCCATTTCCATCGACTACGCGCTCATGGAAAAGGCCTCCCGCGTCCTCAATATCGAGGCCACCTTCGACTGGGACGACGTAGGCTCCTGGACCTCGGTGGCGAACTACCTCGACCCTGTCTCAGGCTCCAACCGGTCCAATACCCCGGTGACCGTCGTGGACAGTGAGAACAACATCATTTTCAGCGACCAGAGCAAGCGCGTCGCCCTGCTCGGCGTGGACGACCTGATCGTCGTTCAGACCGGGGATGCCATCCTGGTCGCCGACCGCCGCAAGGCCGACGACATCAAGAGAATCGTCCGGGAACTCCCCGAGGACCTCCTGTAGCAAGTCGTGACCCCCCACCCCGTCCTCGCCATAGACCACGGTCAGGCCCGCATCGGCCTCGCCGCCACTGACGAACTCGGGATTGCCGCCCACCCGGTGGAAACGATTCACACCGCCCGGACTGACCCGCTTCAACGAATCACCGAACTCATCAGCGAACGGGGGATCAGGCTGATCCTCCTCGGTCTCCCCCTCCGGCTCGACGGCACGGAAGGGGATGCCGCCCGGAGGGTGCGTGCCTTCGGCACAGAGCTCACCGGCGCGATCCCCGGAATCCCCCTGCTCTACAGCGACGAACGACTCTCCACCACCACCGCGTCCCAGAAGCTCCGCGAGGCCGGCAAGTCCGCCCGGGACCAGAAGAAGATCATCGATCAGGCCGCCGCCCTCGAGATTCTCAATGACTGGCTCGCCGAAAACGACCTTCCCTGAAGGCCCCGGAAGCTGAGGGCCTCTGCACCAGCCTCGGGGACCTTCCCCCACGGCCTCTTCCTCAGGCTGAGTACTCACACTGCAGCAGGAGGCCCGGCTGCTTTTCCCGCTTGGCCCCGGGCCCCGGTTCTTCATAAGAACCACCCATGTCCCTCCTGCGTCTCTTCCCTGTTCTTGCTTTCGGACTGGCAGCCCTCCTCCTTGCTCCCCCCCGGGCATCCTCTGCTACGAAGCCGAACATCCTCTTTCTTCTCGTTGATGACCTGCGCTACGACACCTTCGGCTTTGCGGGTCACGAAACCTGCAGGACACCCCATCTCGACGCCCTCGCGCGGGACAGTCATGTCTTCAAGAATGCCTTCGTCACAACCGCAATCTGCATGGTAAGCCGTGCCAGTATCTTCACCGGACAGTATGAGGCTCGCCACAAGATCCACGACTTCCGCACCGAGTTTACCGCCGAAGCCTGGGGACAGGCCTACCCCCACCTCCTGAAGGACGCTGGCTACCACACCGGCTTCGTGGGCAAGTACGGCGTGGGTCACAAGATGACCGAAGCCCGCAAGACCTTCGACTACTGGAAGGGATTCGCTGGCCAGGGCCGCTTCTTCGACCCCAAGCGTGAGGGCAACCAGCACCTCACGGCCCTTCAGGGAGACCAGTCGCTCGAATTCCTCCGCACCGCGCCCAAGGACAAGCCATGGTGTCTTTCCGTCAGCTTCAAGGCTGTCCACTGTCAGGACGGGGCCAAGCGCCAGTTCCCACCCGACAAGCGCGACGAAAACATGTATGCCGACATAACGATCCCACCCGCTCCTCTCTCTGATCCCAAAATCTTTGCATCCCTCCACGAACCCCTCCGGACTTCCGAGTCCCGCCGACGCTGGGAGATCCGCTTTTCTCCCAAGCTGTTCCAGGAAACCGTGAAGGACTACTACCGCCTCCTCTTCGGAGTGGACCGGGAAGTCGGACGCATGCGTGATGAACTGAAGAAACAGGGACTCGCCGACAACACCGTGATCATCTTCACCTCCGACCACGGATTTTACCTTGGCGAACGTGGGCTGGCCGGCAAGTGGTTCGCCCATGAGGAGTCCATTCGGATTCCCCTCATCATTCACGACCCGCGCGGCAGGAAGACACCTCCCCGCGCCCTGACCGAACTCGCCCTCAACATCGACCTCGCTCCCACCATCCTGTCCTACGCCGGCCTCACCGCTCCCGGGGTCATGCAGGGCCGCTCCCTTACTCCGCTCCTTGAGAAGGCAGGCACGGACTGGCGCAGCGACTTCTTCTACGAGCATCACTTCATCCCCAACCGTATTCCGGAATCCGAAGCCGTCCGCAGCCAACGCTGGAAATATATCCACTGGCTCGCGCCCAAACCGGGCATCGAGGAACTCTACGACCTGAGCGAGGACCCGCTTGAGCGCACCAACCTCGCCGGTGATCCCTCCCACCGGGAGACCCTCGCCACCATGCGGAGACGCTGGAGGGAATTGAAGGAAGAGGCCCGGTAGCGCGAGCCTGCGGGAAGAGACCCGGTCCGGAAACTTGCCGAGGTCCCGGAGGACCTTTCCCGGGCCGGTCACCCGAAGAAACCTGCGATCCCCCTTCCCGGCCCTCGGCATCCCGTGATAAGGGAACGGGCCATTATCCGTCTTCTGACAGCTTTACAACTGGGAGCCCTCGCCAGCCTTGGAGCGAATATCTCCGTCCATGGGGAGAACCGCGACCACTGGGCCTTCCAACCGCTGGCCGCCCCCACCCTGCCCGCCGTCAGGAACAAGGACTGGGCCAGCACACCACTTGATCTCTTCACCCTCGCGGCCAGCGAGCAGGAACAGATCTCCTCCATCCCCCGCGCCGAGCCCCATGTCCTCGTGCGCCGTGCCTACTTTGACCTCCTCGGCCTTCCCCCCTCGCCCGCACAGGTAAAAGCGTTTCTTGCCGATCCCTCCCCCAAGGCCTGGTCACGGATCATCGACCAATTGCTCGCCTCTCCCCACTACGGGGAACGATGGGGACGCCACTGGCTCGATCTCGCCCGCTATGGAGATTCCAATGGTGGCGACGAAAACCACCCCTACCCGTTCGCGTGGCGCTATCGCAACTGGGTCATCAGCGCCTTCAACCGCGACCTTCCCTACGACCAATTCGTCCGCGAACAGCTCTCCGGCGATCTCATGCAACCCGCCACCGCCGACCGCCTGACCGCCACCGGCTTCCTTGCCATCGGCACCAAGATCCTCGCCGAGAAAGACCAGGCCAAAAAACGCGCCGACATCGTAGACGAGCAAATCGATACCGTGGGTCGCGTCTTTCTAGGACTCTCGCTGGGCTGTGCCCGCTGCCACGACCATAAGTTCGATCCCGTTTCCGAGCGGGACTACTACGCGCTGGCCGGCATCTTTCACAGCACCTCCATCAAGGACCGCGAGCTTCGCACTCCGGAAGCGGAGGAGCACTCCGCCAAGCGCAACAGTCAGATCGCAGGGCTCTCGAAAAGAATCACCACCCTCGAACAAAAGCTCGCCACCCTCGTGGACAGGAAGGGCACCCGCGAGTGGGAGGCAGAGGACCATGCCCGCGGAAATGTGATTGTTGACCGGAAACAATACGGCAAGGACATCGGGATCATCTCCGATCCGGGGGGACAGAAGAACTATGCCGAGTATGACGTGGAGATCAACAGGCCGGGGCACTACTACCTCGCCCTCCGTTACGCGGCTGCCCAGGCCCGCCCGGGACGGGTCTTCCTCGATGGCAAAGTAGCCTTTGCCAACGCAATCTCGCAAGTCACCGGCGGGTGGCAGCCGGAAAACCAGCAGTGGCATCACGAAGGCATTCTTGAACTGCAAAAGGGCATGCGCGTCCTTCGGATCGAGTCGGAGCCGCTGATGTCTCACCTCGACAAGCTCCGCCTCATCCCCCTCAACGAGCCCGCCACCGCCAGGCAACTCCGCCGCGAAATCGACCAACTCGAAATCGAGCGCTCGGGACTGGAGAAAGAGAAGAAAGAAGGCTTTCCGAAGGCCATGGCCGTCACTGATGGGCAGGTCTCCGATGCCCGCATCAACATCCGGGGCAACCCGCACGACCTCGGCGAAATAGTGCCCCGCGGCTTCCTTACCGGCATTGGCGTGTCCACCGACCCACCCGGACTGACCGCCCAGAGCGGGCGCCTCGAACTCGGCCGCTGGATGACGTCTCCCGGGCACCCTCTCACCGCCCGCGTAATGGTCAACCGGGTCTGGCACTGGCACTTTGGCGAAGGGCTCGTCGACACCCCGGACAACCTTGGCACAACCGGAAGCGCGCCGCGCAACCCGGCCCTGCTCGACCATCTGACCCGCCAGTTCATCGCGGACGGGTGGTCCCTCAAGAAACTGCACCGCCGCATCATGCTCTCCAGCACCTATCAGCTGGCCTCCTCGGAAGGTGGACGCAGCGTGCGACGCATGGAAGCCGAAGTCTTCCGAGACGCCGTCCTCGCCGTCTCGGGCTCACTCGATCCGGAGCCCCCTGACGGCGCTCCCCCTGCCGTCAAGGCGCAGGATCCCTCCCCTGCCGACCTCGCTCGCAATCGCCGGGTCTACGAGGACTACCCGCACCGCAGCATCTACCTCCCCGTCGTCCGCAGTCACCTCTACGATCTCTTCAGCCTGCTCGACTTCCCCAATTCGACCACCCCGCTGGGTCGGCGCGATGACAGCACCGTGCCTACCCAGGCCCTCCTCATGCTGAACAGCCCCTTTCTCATGGCACAGTCAGAAGAGGTCTCCACCCGGATGCGCACTCATCCTGACCCGCTCAACGAACTGTACCTCCACCTCTTCGCCCGGCCCATCGAAGGAAGCGAGCGCCAGGCCGCCGAGCAGTTCCTCCAGAACGCCGGCACGGAGAAGGACAGCTGGGACCTTCTGTGCCATACCCTGCTCATCTCCAACGAATTCCTTTACCTGCGATGAGCTCTCCTCCCCTCACCGCGGACCTCCTTCCCCGCCGATCCGCGCTCCAGCATATGGCGCTCGGCTTCGGCGGGCTGGCCCTCAACTCGCTGCTCGCCGGGCAATCCCAGGCCTCCGCCGGCGTATCACCGCAGGCCCTCTTCCCGGCCCGCGCCCGTCGCATCATCTTTCTCTTCATGCACGGCGGTCCCTCGCACGTCGACCTCTTTGACCACAAGCCCAAGCTCACGGAACACAACGGCCAGCCCCTGCCCTTTCCCGAGCGGAAGGTGCAGTTCGCCAAGCGCGGCAATCTCCTGAAACCGCCCTGGCCACTCCGGCAGGTCGGTCAATGCGGCCACTGGATGTCCGAACTGTGGCAACACCTGCCCGAAGTCGCCGACGAGCTCTGCATGCTCCACTCGGTCTGCGAGACGAACGTCTCCCACGGCGGGGCCTGCATGAAGATCCACACCGGGGACGAGGCCCTTCTCCGCCCCAGCATGGGGGCCTGGGTGAACTACGGCCTCGGAAGCGAAAACAACAACCTGCCCGGCTTCGTCACCATCTGCCCGACTTCCCTGCACGGGGGCGCCAACAACTTCGGGCCCGCCTTTCTCCCCGCCGAGTTCGGCGGTGTTCCCCTCGGCACCCCGGGCTACCCCAACACACCGGCCAAGGACGCGCGCTTCCACTATACCACCAACGCACGCATCGACCCCGGACAGCAGGCCCTCCAGCTCGCCCTCCTTCGCCGCATGCACCAGCGAGATGCAGCCACCGTAAGCGCGGAGGCCGGGGCCCGACTGGAAGACCGGCTCCGTAGTTTCGAGCTCGCCTTCCGCATGCAGATGGCCGCTCCCGAGGCGACGGACCTCTCCACCGAGAGCAAGGCCACCCGCAAGCTCTACGGCCTGGATGATCCCCGGACCGCGAACTTCGCCCGCGAGTGTATTCTGGCCCGCCGCATGGCCGAACGGGGCGTTCGCTTTATCCAGGTCAGCCACGCCCATTCGCTCAAGTTCAACAATGAGCAGTGGGACCAGCACTCCCATCTCGAGAAGGGCCACTCCATGAATGTCGGCCAGATCGACAAACCAATTACCGGTCTGATCCTCGACCTCAGGGCTCGCGGGCTTCTTGAGGACACCCTCGTCCTCTGGGGCGGGGAATTCGGACGCACCCCGACCACGCAACAGGGAAACGGTCCGGTGGGGAGGGACCACCACCCGGACGGCTTCACGATGTGGATGGCAGGCGCCGGCGTACGGGGTGGCCTGCGCTACGGCAAGACCGATGAATTCGGCTACCATGCGGTGGAGAACCGCATGACCATCCACGATCTGCACGCCACCATCCTTCATCTCCTCGGCCTCGACCACACCCGGCTCACCTTCAACCACAACGGGCGCGAATTCCGGCTGACGGATGTCTACGGGGAGGTCGCCACGAAAATCCTCTCCTGAAAGCGGCGGGCACCCTTGCACCCACCTCGCCGCCACCTGCCCCGATTCTGCTCGACGGGAACGGAGACACTGCCGAGGTTGAGACATGGTGCCTACGCTCCGTAACCTCGCTCTCCCGGTTGCAGCCGGTCTGGCGGTGATGCTCAGTTCCTGTGGGGAACAGGACACCCACGAGCGCATCATGACCGATACCCTGAATCTTCTGGAGGAACTGGCTACCACCCTGGAGGGGGCCAGCAACAAGGAGAGTGCCCGGTCCGCCTCCGAGCAGATCCTGAATCTCGCAGGGAAATTCGAGGAGATTGCCGACAGGTCCGATGCGGTGGGAAAACCGACCACCGAGATAAAGAAAGCTCTCACTGAGAGCCACGGGGACCGCCGGAGCAGGGTTCTCGCCCGGATTGGGACCGCCTCCTCCCGGGTGAAAACCCTCAACGACGAACGCCTGAGCGACTCCCTCAGGAAGCTTGGAGAAATCTGGTCCGCTCTCCCGTAGGGCCCTGGACATTTGTCTTTCCGCCGCACGGGATGCCGCTTCCTGTCCGGCTTCCACACCGTCCTGGAAAAGGCACTGGAACTCCGGGCCCGGGAAAACCTATCGTTCACCTCATGCCTGCCCGCTTCTATTCCCTGCTCTCTTTGCTGGCCATCCTTGCCAGTCCCCTCTCCGCGGCCCCACCCCCCAAGCCAGGCCAGTCAAAACCCAATCTCGTCTTCATCATTGCGGATGACTGCACCTACCTCGACATGGAGGTCTACGGGGGGCAGGCCAGGACGCCCACTCTCAACAAGCTCGCGAAGGAGGGCCTGACCTTCAACCGCTGCTTCCAGACCGCGCCGATGTGCTCGCCAACCAGGCACAACATCTACACCGGTCTCTACCCCGTCCGCTCCGGAGCATGGCCCAACCACACCCGGGTCTATCCGGGCACCAAGTCGGTCGCGCACTACCTCCGCCAGGCCGGCTACCGGGTGGCCCTCAGCGGAAAGACTCATGTTTCGCCCCGGGAGTCGTTTCCCTTCGAATACTCCGATGACTTCCGGCGCGACGGGCCCGGCACTACCCCGCTGTTCGCAAACCTGAGAAAGCTTCTCACCGAATGCCAGGACTCCGATACGCCCTTCTGCCTCTTCGCCTGCTCCAACGAGCCACATACACCCTACACCAAGGGAGACGCTTCGGCCTACCCTCCGGCCTCGCTCAAGCTTCCTCCCTCCTTTGTCGACACGCCGGAAACACGGGAATCCTTCTCCAAGTACCTCGCCGAGATCACCTACTACGACTGGCAGTGTGGCGCCCTTCTCGACCTCCTCGACGAATTCAAACTGCGGGACAACACCATGGTGATCGTCGTGTCCGAGCAGGGCTCCGCTTTTCCCTTCGCCAAGTGGACCTGCTTCGAACTTGGGCTTGCCTCCGGGATGATCGTGCGCTGGCCCGGCGTCGTGGGTGCCGGCACCACAAGTGACGCCCTCGTTGAGTATGTCGATGTGACCCCTACCTTACTCGAGGCAGCAGGAGTCAACGCCAAGCCTCTCAAGCTTGATGGCAGGTCCTTCCTGCCTGTCCTCCTCGGCAGGACCACGGAACACAAGACCTACACCTACGGTCTGCACACAACCCGCGGAATCATCAACGGCAGCGACGCCTTCGGGATCCGCAGCTGCGGGACGAAACAGCACCGCTACATCCGCAACCTTCATCCGGATACCCTCTTTACGAATGCGGTCACCCGCAAGGGAGGAGACGGCAAGGCTGCCTTCTGGAACAGCTGGCAGGAGAAGGCCGCGACAGGGAATACCCATGCGCGGGCCATGGTCTCCAAGTATCAGCAGCGCCCGCCCGAGGAGCTCTACGATGTGGTGAAAGACCCACATTGCCTCGTCAACCTCATCAACGATCCCAAGCTCGTTGAAAAACGCAGGGAGCTCTCCAGCCAGCTCGACGCCTGGATGAAATCACAAGGTGACAAGGGCGCCGCTACCGAGGAGAACGCACACACCCGTCAGGGGAAGGCCCGAAACAACCGGAAACCGCAGGACAAGGGAAAGAAGAAGCGCTGACGGCTCACCGGCCTTCTGACTTGCAGTGACCCGGCTCTCATGCTGGCCTCCCCACTGCTCAATCCCACCCTTGCAATGATCTTTCTCCGATGCGTGCCGCGCACTGCGGTGGCCCTCTCGGCTGCCCTCACGTTCACCCCGCTCCTCTGCCAAGCTGAAAAGCCCCCGCGAGAACCATCGCGCCAGGCGAGGAGCCCCCAGCAAACCCTCGACACGCAGAAGACCCCTGATCGCCGGGCCAGGCAGGCCCGGGCCGAACGCGAAAGCCGGAGCCGGAAGAACGATCTGCAGGAGCTCCTCCGGGCCGAGACCAGGGCGCACGCAAACCTCGCCCATGAACTGGCCAGAGCCCTTGAGGCACAGACCCACCTGACCGAACTCACCGAGGCATCCGCCGTCCGTCTGCGGAAGGCCCTGGTTCTGCAAAAGCACATCGCCAGGCAGGCCACCGCAACCTCAGCGGAACTCCGCCGGACCCTTCAGACCCGGGAGGAGGAAAACGAGAAGGCCAGGGCGGTCGCCAGCAAGCTCAACGAAACTCTCGCCCTCGAACGGCAGAAGATGAAAATTGAACGTGCCGCCTTCGAAACCGAACGCCTGGAGCACGAGCGCCGCCTTGCCACCCTGCAAAGTGAGACGTCCAGGCTCAGACACGCTCATCTCGCGGTCAAAATTGA